>JBDGRB010000116.1:0-8783 GCA_042218485.1 Halobacteriaceae archaeon
TAATTTGTAGGATCCCACCAATTGTGGCCTTGTCATTTTAATACTCCCGCGATAAGCCGATCATAACCTACCCATCACAAACCGACAAAATCCTTGATACAAAGTCAATCTTCCGAGACTTGTATCGAGGAATCACAGATGGGAAGATGCGTGTCTTGGGGATCCTCTTTGAGGTACTTCACTCGAAGTGAATGAGCGGTTTGATGATATTATCCTCTTTCTCATCCATCATCCAGAACGCTTTCTCGATCTCGTCGAAATCGAATTCATGAGTTGTCATTTTTGTCGGATCCACACGGTCATTCTCCAGCATTCGCAAGAGACGTTTTATACGGAGTCGTCCACCGGGGCAGAGATCTGTCACAATGTCTATTTCGGCCATCCCAACACCCCATTCTTCTCGGGGAATGTGCCGGAACTCTCCCTCACCGTGATATCCAACATTGGAGACTGTTCCACCAGGTTTGACTGCCTTTATACAATCTTGGAATGTTTGATCGCTGCCGAGTGCTTCGATAGCAGCGTCAACTCCATCCCCGTCAGTTAGGTCTACAATTTGCTCCACTGGATCCGTTTCCTGGAAATCGACGATATGATCGGCACCGTATTCCCGCGCAAGTTCTTGTCGATTTTCGACTGTTTCAATCGCAATTATCTCGCCTGCCCCTTGTAGCGAAGCCCCCTTTGTAGCCATCAGCCCAACCGGTCCCTGAGCGAAGACGGCGACTGTTCCGCCCATTGGAATATTAACGTTTTCTGCAGCGGCAAATCCTGTACTCATCATATCCGTGGTGTATAGAGCTTCATGATCGGTCACATCATCCGGAATATGGACAAGGTTGCCGTCAGCGTCATTCACATGGACGTACTCTGCGAAAGTTCCATCTTTTACATTAGCAAATTTCCATCCGCCTAATGCGCCATTTGATTGCGATGGGTGACCATCTTGAGCGCTCTCTGAATTCCAATCAGGTGTTATTGCACCGACAGCCACGCGATCACCGGGTTCGAAGTCAGTAACGGCATTCCCGACTTCTTCAATAACACCGACTACTTCATGACCAAGTGTGAGATTTTCACGTTCTCCAATTGCTCCATGAACTGTGTGACAATCCGAGGTACATATAAGTCCTTGTGTTGGCTTGAGAAGTCGTCTGTTGGACCAATATCTGGTCGCTCTTTTTCGACTATAGCAGTCTCTCCGATGCCTTGCATTACGAATGCTTGCATTGACATCATTTGAAAATTATTTTCAATATATCAAAATTTCTTTGGCCTATCAAACCCTCATTAACTTTGATATATGACCTTGAAGCTCGGACCATGTACGAAGTTTGTCCACTTGTTATTCGATCCGTCTAATACATGGAGGTAATAGTTTCTGAATGTGGATACGAAAACACGGGAATAGCAATATAGCGCACACTCGAGTGTTTTGTTTTCCGAATTATTTCGATAGATCGGAATGACAGATTTGTGATTATGATGTATGCAAGTATGGATTCAGCAAAGCGATGGCAAGAGAAAGAATAATTAATAGCACTGATGCTGTAGACTCAACCATGAGTGTCAGGATCCGTAAAGCAGTACCTGAGGATGCTACTGTGATTAGAGACCTACATATTGCCTCAATTGAAGGATTGGCTGGAGGGGAATATAATGAGGAGCAAGTCGAGGCATGGGCTCATGATAGAGATCCATCGGAATACCCAATCACGAATGCTGATGCCTATGTTGTAGTCGCCGAACTAGATGATCAAATTGTCGGCTTCGGTCAAATGAAACCTGATGCTGATGATTATTTTCAGGCAACTGTTGACGGCGAAATCACTGCAATCTATATCCATCCCTCGGTTGCTCGCCAGGGGATTGGAACACGTATCTACGACGAGTTAGAAGCAGAAGCTCGCCGAAACGACGTTGAATCACTAGGACTTTGGGCCTCACTCAACGCAGTTTCATTCTACGAGACACAAGGATACCAGCGAATTATCGAACACACTCATGAATTCTCGGCTGGTGTAGAGGGAACTGTTGTTGAGATGAAAAAGATACTCTCTTGAATTGCAGATGTAAATATTGTCATTTTTAGCCATTGTAAAGTGTCCACGAATCTCGAACGATGTTAATAAATCTCCGGATATCTTCGATCCGATGTGTTCGAACGAGACCTCATGAACATCAGGTGGGAAACCTTCTAGTCGGTTAGAGCAAATTAAATACCATTGGAATAAATCAATTTCAACCTACTCATTATGTATTTATCCTTGCTGTACTTCTTCATTTGTTTTTAGATCAATTATAAATAAAATATACAATATTTAACTATCCTATTGGCTTAATGTTCTGGTTCAAACTGAATGGATTCTGTGGATCCCATTCGTTTTTGACTTCAACTAACCGATCGTAGTCATCGCCATATGCTGCTTTGACTTGCGCTGGATCAACATCTGTCAGATTGTTCACATACTCGCCGCCGGTTGCAAATAGTGCCATTGCATCGGGGAGATCGCGGTCCGAAGAGATGTATTTCTCGTCGTCCTTGGGGGCCACGGTCCCGAGGCACACACCTCAAACCGCCTGTAGATACGAACGGAGTTGATATATAATACTTTTAAAGACTTGTATCAGTTGGCTCGGTGGAATCAAAAAGCGTATATCCTGTTTGAAGAGAATACCCAATCCCGATCAATCCCACGGCAGCCAATCCAAACAACACTAGAAATGCGCCCCCTGGAGCTTCGTAGCCGTCTAGAGAGTTCGCAAAGAAGATTAAGACCAAAATGAAAAATGTCCCGAATGGAACCAAAAAGAAGAGACCCACTGTTCGTGATGGCTGGTGGGAGCGTGAACTCGCGATTCCATAGGCGAGAAAACTCACCAGCGACAATATTATTGCTGAGATGAAAAGCTGTGGTCCAAACGAAGGTCCCTCAGCAATTGTACCTTGGTTCATAAGATCAAGAATGATCGCCCAGGCTAATCCCACAGAAAGGGCTATCCACCCAACAATGCCTGTAATGATCCACGCGAGTGCTGATTGGGGAGTAGCATCGGATACCAATGTATAGAATCCAATCAATCCAATTAAAAGAAACCATATCCCACCAAGTCCGAGTAACGTACTCAGCCAATTTGGTAGAGAAAATGAGGAGTAGTTTGCGATCCCCAGTAATATTACGTTAATGAGAATTGCGAAGCCCCCGATACTAAATGCCTTTGGACTCCACTGTTCGAGTGATTTCATCGGAAGTGTGTCAATGAATGACATACGGTAGGAGACGGGGAGTTGTATTATAGAGCTTCTTCTTATTTGCCCAATGATCATTATTTCTTGAAGATGTGGGCAAGATTGACCTATGCATGTCACTATACGGATTCACTTTTTTTGTTTGTCTTGAAAGAACTATAAACTGATAGAAAATTTGTTAATATACCTCTTCTAATTTAACGAGAATACTGCGAGCAACTTGTTCAAAACCGAGTCCATTGGCGACGGCAATCGAAGATTCCCAGCACTCAAGTGTGCGATATTCTGGAAGTAAATTCTGTTCATAAGCCACATTAATTGCTTTCACTGCTGCCGATTTTCCGTGCCCCTGATCTCGAAATTCTGGATGGGTGATTAGTGCTAGTCCAGCGACGCCATGTGCAGAAATAATTTGAGAACCTGCGATTGGACGTTCATCTTCAAGGACGGCAAATGTAGGCCGTTGTGTATCATTAAGCTGTATCCCACTCTGATTCCACTCCGATTCTGAACAAGCATTCTGTAACGATTGTAGAGTTTCAGGAGCAACTGATTGTGCCTTACTATCTGTAGGTTTGAATGTCGTCTTATCGCAGTAGCCTACGAATTGTGGTCCAAGAATATCATCTATCTCTCCAATTGGATCCATCAGTTGGGAAACATCCTCTATAGATAGATCGTAGGAAAGCTCTAGATTATAATCATCAAGAGTTTCAGTGATCGTTGGTGGTGCTCCAATGATCCCACCTTTTTCCCAAATAAGGAATTCAACGGCATCTCTTTCCCATGCCGTTACCATGATGCCAGGCGATAGGACCATTGATGGGTCACAGCCAAGAATCTCTCCCCAATGTTTTTGCACTGTCCGATACGAACGATCTTGCATATATTTATCAAATATAGTAATTTCTCAATAATGAATGTATTCTTTAGGAATACACAAGTCTCTTCTCGAAAGTAGCGTTCACCGCCTGTCGTTCGGATACTGCCTCATTTTGTGAGCGGACTGGCCGCCTCCGAAGGCCGTTCGGAATCCGCTCTGTTCCGAGCTGATCTTACCGCCGTATAGCGGTTCATGACATTTCACAGTACGACTTGGAAACTCGGCTAATAATTTATCGGTGGAGTGTGAACTGAATGACGGCGCGTATCTACGGCATGAAGGCCGTGGCATTGCGCATGATCAGCATATAAAAATTGCAAAGTATTCTCTGGCTTTGATTAATCATCGTAATCTCAAATATTGGGATTTTGACTTCCTTCCCTTCTTTTTAGGAGGGAGAGGCAGTCAATTACAGTGAATTTCCCATTGCAGATTGTACAATTTTTCTATTTAACTTGGTAAAACTCATGTATCCGTACAGAAAACACATACCACGCAACGCGACGATTATGTTCAGTGATGATGCCCTCTCCATGGATCTATAAGTATGGAGTGTAATATCCCATGATTCGAGACAGGAGTTGGCCTCATCCAGTCATCCTCAAATACTATCTCTATCAGGCGACTGTCACATATGGGTTTTTCTGGCCAGTTTTCACTCTCTTCCTACTCCGCCGTGGATTGACATTTACACAAATTGGAATATTGGGAAGCGTTTCAGCGGCATTCGTAGTTATCGGTGAGATTCCAACAGGTTATATAGGCGATTACATTGGACGCCGGAATACGTTAATCGTCGGTTCGGTGTTACTTGCTCTCTCACTCTTTGGATTTATCGTCGCCAATTCGTTTGCTATGTTTGTCCTTTTGTGGATTCTCTGGGCGCTAGGCCAAGCGTTCCAATCTGGCAGTGGCGATGCATGGCTTTACGATGCCCTCAAAGATCAGCTTCGAGAAGGGGAATACACGACTGTTCGTGGCCGCGGCGGGTCGATTGATCAATGGGTTAGTGCGGGCACAATGTTGGCCGCGGGAATCCTCTATAATATAAAACCCTGGGTACCATTTCTTGCTGGCGGTTTGCTTATATTTACATCAATTCCAATTCTTCTCTCAATGCCAACAATACAGCGGGTTGAAGATGACGATACATTAACTATAGTCGAAGCCATTCCTCTCATCCGCGATCACCTCACATCACCACCACTCCGGTCGTTTGTTCTGTATATGGCATTCTTTTTCGCTATTATCGGAGCCGCTGATGAATTCATTCAGCCGATCGCAGTCAGAACGCTGAACCTACCGAGATCAGGACTTGGACCACTGTATGCCGGCTTCACCGTTATTTCAGCAATTGCAAGCTATTATGCTGGTGAAATTGAGGAGCTTCTATCAACACGAGGGGCCATGTTTCTGATTCCTCTCTTGGTCGGAATACTATTCGTAGCGCCACTTTTCATACCAGGTGTTGCATTTGCACTGTTTTTCACTATGAAATCAGCAAATGTAGTTATGCGTCCGATAGCCAGCGGGTATATTAATGACTACGTGGAATCCGCTGGTCGTGCAACGATCTTAAGTGGGGCTTCAATGATATATGCCCTCATTCGTCTCCCTTTGAAACCTTTGAGTGGATTTATTGCAGATCACACCACTCCCATCGTTGCATTAGCAGCCCTTGGAACATTCTTTATACTGGTTGTGCTACTTCGAGAAGTTTAGAGAATCAATTCTTTGTGTGATAGTTTATAGATCGAAGTGATTTACACCGGAAAAGATCTGTGCTTGGTAGGATGTTATTTTGCAGGCAAATCTGTATCGACTCGTAATTCCCTTTGTGCCTAAAATATATACTTTGACTTCTTCTCCGCCTGAAGTCCGAGGATTCCGCCCTGAGTAACCCATTGGGGTGGCCCCAATAATCAGTAAGGACAAACCTTCCCCCATTCACTGTAGATAGAACTTACACACTTATCCCTAACCAACAAGGAGGTAGTGTTTTATATTTCGTTATTTCCCAAAAATATCCGAAACAATTAAATTCTATGTACAACTAGAGGGTACTCTCTATACTTCGACAAATAATCGCTGCACATCCACGACATTCACTTCACCATCATCATTGAAATCAAAGAACTTTGGATTGTTTTGAACAACATCACTATGAAGGTTGGCAAAGAGCGCTTGGACATCAACTACATTGGCTTCCCCATCACCATTGATATCTTCATATTTTCCATCTCCATCTGGATCCGTCGGCTCTTGGTCACCAACAACTGGCGGCGGTCCAGTTTGAACGATAAGAGTCGAATTTTCGATTGTTGCAATTGGATATGATTCACCTGATTCAGAACCGAGGGCATGTACGTCAATGGTAATCGGAGTGGTACCATTAGTTTCGCTAACAATTGTAACTGATAGAATAGTAACATTGCCTGTGTTGGTGGTATTAAGGATAGAAGCTGCTATAGTGACGGTATCATTATTGGATCCATAAGTAACCGTCTCAATTCCAGGGTTTTCTTTGAACGTTATGTCAGTTATTGTTGCTACACTTCCGTTTTCGACAGTTATCGTTACATTATATGATCCAACCCCATTCGTTACATTGACGACAACCACATCGAAAGTAGTCGTCGAATTCACCCCAATAGTCGAATTTGTCGGTGTAAGTTTGACTGAGACAGCCGATTTCTCGACGGTTGTTTCAATCGATGTGTTGGCAAAATCAGCAGTTGGAGGATTATATATTGCGCTGGCATTTACTGTATAAGTACCAGTTTCTTTATATTGGACATCTAATTCACCATCAGCACCTGTAACATCTGAAAAGTTTGCAATTGTTATACTGGCATTGATTGATTCGTTTGTATCGACCCTGAGTACCCGATAGGATATCCATTCATCTGTTGTTACTATTGACTCGTTTTGTATAATCGTTAGATTCACTATTGGGTCGATGATTTCCGCAGCGGCACTTACGTTTGCTTTTCCTGCGCCTGCATAGATATCCGTTCCAGCGGGTCCGACGTCTTTTGCAGTCTCCATCAATGCGGATTTGAGCGCTGTATTCGTCAGTGATTCATTAACAGCCAATAGTAACGCTGCTGCCCCAGCAATATGTGGTGCGGCTGCTGATGTGCCATTGAATGACCCTGCGTATGCCTGTGTAGCAACCCCAGCAGGCCCAAGTATATCTATGCCACGCCGACCATCATTTGTCGGGCCAGCAGAGCTATACGGTGCAATGTCGCCAGAATCGACATTATACGCACCGACAGCAACGACAGGTTCAGCGACACTCGGTGCTAAAATACTTCCATTTCTCACAAAATATTGAAATGGATTGATATTATCTGAGCCGAATACCTCGATGAGATGGGGCGAGTCACTCCCGTTGATAGCAAAGAAATACGTATCATCCCGGGGGATAGTAGTTTGGAGAAATTCGACTGGATAATCGTCGGATCCGACATCAGTTGATGTGGCAATTACTTCTTTGCTTGAGTTATATAAAATTAAAGTGTAATCATCATTTGAAGACGGAAATTCAAGCCATTTGATCGTCAACCAAATTCGTGTCCCCTCTTCGATGACCGTCCCATTATCAATATAAATTCCTTCTTCTATTTTTGATGAATTGAAATTCAACAATCCATCCTCATCGGGATCTGAAAATGTTCCCTGCCAATGTTTTTGAGCAGCATTGCCAGCCGAGTTGACCCACACGATGCTGGCATTTGTAGCATTAATTGCGACCTGTGAAACATAGCTTGAACCCGTATCACTTCCGAAAAGAAAGCTAATCGACATCACGATGATATCAACGTTTTTGTCTTTGAGCCATTCAACTGCGTTTGCATAATCCACACTGGTATCAAATGCAGTCAAGTAGAGACTTGCGTTTGGCGCGGTATCTGATACGATTTCAGTCACTGCCGTCCCATGGGTCGGATCTTCTCCTTCGATTCCTTGGGGATGGAACGCCTTCGCTGCTGCAACTTGATCGGCATATTCTGAAGAATCCGGGTCAACGCCTAATGTAATGACACCTATTTTTACGCCCTGTCCTGTGACATTCAGTTCATGTAACCGATCTGCATTGATTGTTTTCACGCCGTCAGATGTTGTTGGCCGTGTTGGAGATATTTCTCGCCGAATCGATTCCACCCATGACAGATTCAACAGTCGCTTGAGAGATGGCGGCGTTCCGGTAATCTCAATTCGGCGACCGTGTTGAGATCCAACGGTTATATTGAAGGCCTTGATTTTTGTGACATTAATTTTTGCAGCACTTTGGGCAATTAAAATCACCTCGATTGATTGATTTTGAGGAATAGATTGTGAACCGCCTCGGGGTCAAGCCCCGAGGCACTCGGCCTGCTCTGCCTGTAGAGGGCAATGTATTCTGTGAGGAATTATTTTTCTGTACTTGGGGTTTCTGAAATGATTGAAGATTATTTCTGGCACTTTCAGCTGAGTTCTCCCGAGTGGACAATGATTGACCGAAATTCTGCACTCCTACTGTAATAGGCGCGGTAATAACAACAAAAGAAAAGAAAAGTGCAATCGCAAATCGGTGATTAATAGACACGTGTCGTCATTACACTCGAAACGCTATATATTTATCTCAATTAATTATATGGATCC
>JBDGRB010000217.1:0-8754 GCA_042218485.1 Halobacteriaceae archaeon
CTGCCATCCCGAATCTGGTTTTGATTCTTTCATTAGAACTTCCCTTACCTAAACGAGTGAATATATTATAAATATATGGGAATGGTTTTTGGATAATTCTCTATTATCGAACCCATTGACTATCTGAGCGATGGGTTAGCAATACAATAAACGTTTTACTTTAGTTAATCTATGTCATCGAGTGTTCTGAGAGTGAAATATTGTGCTTTCATGTCTTCAGCGACGTTGATTGTATTCTGTGGAAAGCGATATTCCCCTGCTGTTTTTCGGTCGAGTTGTGCATTAAAATCGATGGCATCGAAATCCCCATCAACCCAAGCATTATGCGAAATCTGACCCCGTATTGAATGCACAGTAGTTGGAAAACGGGGCATACCAACTTCGGTCGTTATCATCCCATCGAAATATTTGTAATACCGATATGGGATTTCGATTGAATGACTTTGGGTAGGCTTTCCAGTGATAACACATTGGGTTGGATTATTGGTGAACAATGTTGATAATGCATCATCGTCAGAAACCATCACTTGGGATGTCGAAACTGGCACACCGGCATGACGTTTGATAGCACGCTGTAATTTTCGATCATTTTTCCCGATGTCTGCCAGCCATATACTGATGGCAAGGGCATCATCCGGATCATGTGAAATACAGACAATGTTTTCTTCCGACCGGCTGAAGGGTTGATAAGATACGATTACAGCGAATGCAGTCTGCCGGGGGACTGTATAATCTTCCGAAAGCGGATCCGGTCGGGAAATATCGATATCCCTATTTAGTCCTGTTACTCGCTCCTGCCCATCGGCGTATGAATAGCGGACTGGCTCAATGGCAATTGATCTGGTTCCTGCAGTAAATATAGCGATAATCCCTGCCCTATCGTCGGGCCCGAAGCTATCACGGGTAAACGTAGTTTCTTCCCAGGAAGCGGGAATAGCGAGTGTTTCTACAGCGTTCGATTCTGACACACCTATCTTTTCTTGCCGATAAATTTGAGTGTTCCTTTTTCATTCAAAGATTGGAGTTACCCAGATCTCCTGATCAATTTTGTAAATTTTCTCAGTTGGCATTAGGATCCAGAGCTATCGATCCAATTGTTGTCCCAGAACACTGAAATGTAACGATATATTCCTTTCAAATATGCCCACAATTGAGGTTTCAATTCCCGATCAACTCGAAATGCAAATCGAACAAATGGTTGATGAAGAAGACTTCGTCAGTCGACAAGAAGCCTATGAACAACTATTGCAAGCGGGATTGTCGACATATAAGGCCCAAGAAACATCCGAAGAACCAGGGACAGAATTTGCAGAAGAAATGATGGGTCAAAGCAGTGAACCCTTCGCCGATGAAGAGGAAGAACGCTTCTGATAAATCTACTTTTCGGCGGTAAGATCCATTCCATTAATGCAGTCCCACATCCTGTTATATTTTCAGTAGTAATAAGGTAAAAATTATTAACAGTCCGAGAGTGGGAATTCCCTTGATATATCTACCAACATTTATATATGGTTAAGTTTCCAAATAGATAGGGATTCGATGGCAAAAATTGAATCATTGTTGGTTCGTGGGAGCGACGTCGATTCAATTTCGTTCTCCTTCGAATCCATTGAAATCACGGCAGAGACACCACCAGCGGAAATTGGTGATTCTGTATCTCGTAACGATTTTGATGCTGTCCTTATTCATGAAGCAAGCCTGAATGATACGGTCTCATCCATTATATATGAATTCGAGTCGAAGGATGTTGATCTACCAATATACATCGTTGCGGAATTTGATGAAGAATATCTGATTACGGACGTCACAAATGCGGAGGTTAAACATGATGGCACCGCCGGTGATCAGATAGCGAAATTTCAGGAACTCGATGAGCAAGGAGTCACGCAGGATACTGATATAGATACCTCTCAAATGTTTTATGCAATCGCATCCAACTCTCCCGATGCGATTATCGCTGTTGATAGTGCAAATACAGTCAAATTTGCGAACTCAGCAATCGAGCGGATTTTAGGATATTCACCAGATGAGTTGCTTGGGGAGTCGTTACTGACGATTATTCCTGAGCGCCTCCAAAATCGACATATTGAATCTTTTAATTCATATTTAGAGACTGGTGAAAAGTCTCTCGACTGGAATTCGGTTGAATTTCCAGGCCTCCACAAAGACGGATCGGAAGTTCCGCTTCAGATATCATTTAATGAGTTTCACCATCAGGGAAAACAATATTTTGCTGGTATTATCCGCGATAGAACGGAATTTGAACAGTTATCCACGGAACTTGAATTATATTTCGAGCGAATGACGGATGCATTCTTAGCTTTAGATAGTGAATTTAATATTACGTATATAAATGAACGGGCAAGTGAGCTATTAGAAGTTGACAGAGATGCGATCCTCGGCGAGAATCTAAGGGATGAATTTCCTGAAGCTATCGAAACAACGTTTGCAGACCAAATTCAGGAGGCCTTCGAAAAACAAGAAACACGGCGAATCGAAGAATATTATCCACCTCTGGATACGTGGTTCCAAGTTACGGTATATCCTTCTGATACGGGTCTTTCCATCTATTTCAATGATATTACTGACCGAAAACGACAGGAACAACAGATCAGACAACAACGCAATAAATTAGCTTTCTTGACTCAGCTTAATAGTATCATTCAGGAGATTTACGAAGGCGTTCTTGAGGCCGAATCGGAGGAAGAAATACTCGAGATTGTCGTTCCACGATTTATCGAATCGACACACATCGATTTCGGCTGGTATGGAGAGGTCCAACAAGTTAACCAACAATTATCACCGATGGTTTCAAGTGATGGATATGACGAATACCTTGAAGAACAAACGGCATCGCTGGCTGAAGAACCCAACCGAACGTTGCCAACCGAAGCTATCGAATCAGAAACGTTAGTGGTTAACAATAATCTAGCAGCTGAAGACAATACATCAAGGTGGGAAAAACAGGCTGCTGAATATGATTTTAAATCAGCACTAAGTATACCGATAGTATACCAAGATATCAACTATGGAGTCTTAACCTTCTATGATACGGACACCAATGCCTTTGGCGATGAGGAGATAGATGTCCTTGAACAACTCTCAGAAATGCTGGGCCATGCTATCAATGCAATTGAGCTGAAACAAGGCCTTCTAACTGACAATCGTATTGAATTGGAATTCTCAATCGGCGCTCCCAATCGCGACTTATTCCGACTGGCGAAAGAATTCGCCACCACAATCGAATTCCGTGGAACTGCAAGCACTGCTGGGCCGGAACAGCGAGAATTTTACCGCATAACCGATATTGATTTTGATGAATTCAAACAGGCCGCCAACAATATGGAGAATATTGATTCAGTGAATTATATTAGTGATTCCCGTGAGGGGCAACTAGTCAGCATCACATTCACCCACACGAGTGGGTCTGAACTCGTTGCCCAATATGGCGGCGAAATTGAATCACTAACAATTCAATCCGAGGGTGCTGATTTAACGGTAACGCTGCCGAAAACAGTTAATATCCAAGAATTCATTGATACGCTCCAAGATGAATTTCAAGATGTTGATCTCCGTGCCAAGCGAGCACGGGATAGACCTGAACAAATAGCTCAGAATTTTCGATCGTCATTCGAAAAGTCCCTCACCTCTCGTCAACGGGAAGCCCTCGAAACCGCATACCATGGAGGGTATTTCGAATGGCCCCGGGGGAGTAATGCAGAAGAAATAGCCGACACAATGGGCATTTCGGCACCGACTCTTCACGAACATCTCCGGTCAGCGCTAAGTAAGTTGCTTTCCAATCTATTCGATAGTAACCCCTCTGAATAAGGACACGCTATCATCACTCCACCCCTGATGGGTGACTTGTTCTGGTTAGAGCCGTGTCAGGTTTTCTGCTCGTGGTCCTTCTTCTGTTTCGGTTATTTCGAATTCCACTTCCTGCCCTTCTTCAAGATCGGGACCGCCAATATCTTCCATGTGGAAAAAGACATCTTCATCTATCGCATCCGTCTCGATAAAGCCATAACCGCCTGAGTCGTTGAAGAACGCTACCGTTCCTTTCGGCATTGTATTTAACCCATATTTTTGAAACCCGATAAACGTTCCGTGATAACTTCCTTATTTCCCCCTCAAAACCGAAAATCACGTATTTTCGAAGGATTTGATGGAGAAAATAGGTTTCGATACACCACTTTTCTTTATTCGGAACAAAGGAGACCCTCGGAAGGATGGTTTCGATGAAATAATAAATATTCGAGCTTTCCTCCAATATATTTAAACGGTAATACAATAATTACCGGAAGGGGTAACTATACTACCCCTCCATTTCAACTGGAGATTGAGTAGCTACTGGTGTAATATATTTTGCGTGTGGCCCACTTGGAATGTTCATTTTTCGACATCAAGTAATGCCACTCGTTCACAGACGAGATCCTCAAGTGATCCTCTTGTAGCATCAAGCTCAGTTGCAGAAATATCAAAATAATTGCGGATCTTTCTCTCATCTCGAAGGGATACTGTATCTCTTGCAGTTAGCCGGTCTGCTATCGCTTGTTTTGCTTGGGTTTCGTTATCGCCATCGATGACGACAATGAGGGGTAGAGTGCCCTCTTGGATGCCGAGTTCCAATGCTTCATTAATTTGACGCCGCCCGGCAGCATACAATAAAATCTCGATATTCCGCTCTCTTGCGACATTTTCATCTCGTTCAAACGACCGGTTGGCCTTCGTTACTGCCTGTCGGATATGTTTCCGCCCCGCAATCATTGTCGCATCGAAGGCCTGGATGGCACAGTTATTTTGATCGCCAATCGTCTCTAACCATGAAATAAATGAATCAGTATCTTCGATGGTTGCTTCACCTTCAACGATTTTCACTCAAAATCACCGAGATTGGATTGGTCCTGTGACTGTTGGGATTCTTTCCTTTGACTTGGCGAATATACGTCCGAATCCTCCTCTGAAACTGTGGGTTCGGGATGGCCTACATTTTCTAAGATTGTTTGAGTCGTTTTTCGTCTGCCGTGTAACGCTTTGAGCACAGCATTCGGATCCCCATCCCGTAGATCTTTCCGTGATTTGAATCCTGCTTCGTATAACCACCGTGCTCGCTTTCTGCCGACATTCCGAATTTCAACAAGGTCTGTCAATTCTTCCTCAACTCCATGTTCGACGCGTTTTTTGATCGTCCGAATGTCGGTCACTGTCGAGAGCGTTAGCTCTCCAGCCAGGCGCTCTGTTGCATTTAATAACCATTCAGCTGTCTCAACTTTACCGCGGAGATCACCTGGACCAATACTATATCGGTTAGTGATTTTCTCCTCAGATACCTCATTGACCCAATCTTCAAGCAATTTACCTGTTTTCAGGGCTGCAAGCCAATCTTCCCAGGCATTCTCTTCGAATTCAGATGGGGCTGAACCTGGGAGTTCATCAGCTCGCTCGTAAGCGATTTCAGCATAAGTTTGTTCATCACCAGAACGTAAGTATAATTCGTACATATCTGGTGTGCGGCTAATGAGGTGAAATAACCCCAACGCCGAAATCGCGGATCGGTCCTCGATACCGTTGAGAATTGTCGCAGCGCTCATGGGATCGATATATAATTGTGAAACAAGTCGGCCTGTTCTGGTGGGTACGAGATCGTCTGTTTCTTCAAGAAAGTCATGGCGTTTGAGATATTCGATAACTGATTGAAGAACATGTTCGAGATGTTGATCATCCTGGGATTGGACCGCATATAACGTATTATTGAGCACATCCCAGAGTTCGTCCATTGAGCGAGCAAATCCGGTCGCCACTGTTGCCAATACGTGCGTTCGAAGGGCGGGTTCTACGGCTAGTTTTGAGCGTACTGGCTCGGGATCAGCATAAATATATCGCTCAAATAATTCTTCTAACTGATCGTGTGAGGAGGCAAGCAAAACGGCTTCACCGTACGGGTCTTTGCCTGGGCGCCCAGCTCGTCCAAACATTTGATGGACTTCGAGTGTATCGAGTGGTTTCATACCTCCATATGAGCTATCGTATCGCCGCCAATCCCGTACAATCACGCGCCTGCTGGGCGTATTTACTCCTGCGGCTAATGTCGGTGTGGCACAGACGGCCTTAATATATCGCTGTTGAAATGCTTCTTCAATCCGGGTGCGACTTTCACGAGATAATCCGGCATGATGAAAGGCGACGCCATGTTCTATTGTATTCGCAAGGGTCTCACTCGTTTCAGTATCAGTTATGTCACGGATTTCAGTCGCTAATTCGTTGAGTGTTTCTTTTTCCGCATCCGTCAAGAAGGTAGTGACAGTATTACTGAGTCGTTTTGCTGCTGATTCTGCATTTCGGCGTGAATTGACAAACAATAGTGTGGATCCACCCTCCGAAAGCGCATCTCGGACAAGCGTTTCTGTTGGTCGTTCATCTGATTGCGGATCCAGATCACGTTGGCTCCCATCTGCAAAATTAATTGCATTTCCGAACTGAACTCCTTTTTTCAGTTCAATCGGTCTCCATGTAGAATCAATAAGTGTTGCATCGAGCCAATCAGCGATTTCATCGGCATTACCAATTGTTGCAGAAAGGGCAACAATTTGGAGGGTTGGATCCAGTTGTTGCAACTTACCCAACGTAATTTCCAATGTTGGACCCCGGTCACTTTCGTTCACCAAATGAATTTCATCAGCAACGACACAACTAATATTATCAATCCAATCTGCATTATTCCTGATCAGTGAGTCTACCTTCTCGCTAGTCGCAACGATAATGTCTTTGTTGCCAAGCCATTCACTATCACTTTGGTAGTTGCCGGTCGAAACACCAACGGAAATTCCAAATTCTGTAAGGCGTTCAAATGCCTCTCCCTTTTCATTCGCAAGGGCACGAAGGGGAACAATATAGAGGGCCTTCCCGCCCCGAGCTATATCGGCTAGCATTGCCAATTCAGCAATTAACGTTTTCCCACTTGCTGTTGGGACACTCGCAACGATATTTTCTCCAGACGTAATACCTGCATCAAGCGCCGATTCTTGAGGGGGGTACAAGGATTCGACCCCTCTATCACGAAGATGTTCAGGTAAATCATCGAAAATTTCCGACAAATCGGAGATCTTCATTACCTATTATTTACTTGCTATAAGCGGTTTAATGTATCGTTAATCCTTGACGAAGTCGTTATCCTATAAGATGACTTGATCAGCAATTTTTTAATCCGAAGCAACGTCTGTGGAGACTGCGCTCCCTGCGGAAACCGATTCGGTTCCTGCAAAGCACGTCGTTGAAGCAGGAAGCCGCGCCCTACTCGCGCCTGTAAAGCACTCCTTGAGGTCGGGGTAGTTCACTTTGAATGTTTCTCTTCTTCGAAAGGAATGGGCTTTTTCATTGCTATACTGTAACATGAAGTATGCGAATTGAATTTGATAGAGATACCTGTATTGGTATGTTTCAGTGTGTCGCAGAATGGGAGGAATTCACGAAAGATACAGATGCCGGCAAAGCGATATTACAAGAAAGTGAAGAAATCGATGAGAACCTCTTTTCGCGAGATATCCCTGACGAAGAAGAATTAGATGCGAAATTCGCTGCTCGTGCCTGTCCAGTCGATGCCATTACTGTGTATGACGACGATGGAAATCAAATCATTCCCTAAATGATACACTTTTGGTAATACAATCATTGAAAGACGAATTTCACAACAAACGCAGTAACATATCGCAAAGCTCCCTTCCTGCAACGAGTGAACCGTTCCAATTTTCAGTAGCTTTTAGTAGTACACCGCAGGAATCGGGTACACTGTTGGACGGCTGGGCCACGTCCATTACTACCATCTGCGTTCGACTCGGGCAGGGCGACAGCGGGCGCTATCACAGCCGACCCACCACCAGCGGTCGCCGCTCCCTGTTCGGGTTCGTAGGCAACGACGCCAGTCCCGAACGTGAGCCGCGTACCAGCGGAACGGCCAGCTACCACGATTTCGGCATCCCCCGTGTAGGAGGACGTGAAACCGTGGTCGAGTTCGCCCGTGTCGCTGAACAACACGCGAGCCACGTTCGGTGCGCCGATGTAGTCGCGGTCGCCCTCGAACCCACACCGGGCGTTATCGCACCGAGTGAGCCGATCCTCGTAGGTGACGAGGAACAGGGGAGGAGAGAGATCACACACACCCCTCGTCCAGAGTGAAAACTGACACGAGAGGGATGGAGTGGCTCCACACGAAACAGAGGTTCTCGACTTGGAGGAGAGTAAAAACCACAGGGACAGCCGCGTTAGTGACAAAAGGAGAGGACGAACCATCACGAGCAGTGGTTCACGATCAACTGGACGAACGCCGTCTTCGTCCTTTATCGTGCTGAACGCACTTGGAGGACATTTGACAGAGAGAGGTAATAAAACCCCTAGATAATACTAAGCAAAGTGGCATGTTGGAGACTACCATCCTTCTGGAAAGGAGCTTGCTGGGTTAATCGGTCTCCCGTCCCGTTATTTCTGTTCTTTTTTCCGTCTTTAGTCGGTCACTTTCTCCAGACTACTCGTGTATATTACACTCTGGATGAGGGGTGTGTGGGTTCCGCGAGAGTCATCCATTCTCTGTGAGGTTGGGAACTATCACCCGTTTGTATAGTCGCTGAATGCGGGAGTCCATTTCCGTATAGTCGCTGTTGGCAAGCGAATCTCGTCCAGTCAGCTCAGGACACGCTGTTGGCAAGCGAATCTCGTCCATCCGGTCGTATCTCTCGAAGAACCGCTCGATTCTGTTCG
>JBDGRB010000280.1:0-8692 GCA_042218485.1 Halobacteriaceae archaeon
TTAAATATTTGTTACCGTTCCCACACCTTTGGATCGGCCTTCACGGAAGACGAATCGTTGTCCTTCTTCGATGAGATATGGTTGAAATTTAAAGCGAATAGTGGTTTTGCCGGTATCACCAGGGAGTAATTGCCCCTCTGCAGGATCGAAGCGGGCTGCTTCACTGATTGTCTCAAGATGAACAACCGGTTCATAGCCTGTGTCGATACGGGTTGGGTGGTTGAGTACCATTACTTCCGCTTCGAATTCTCGAGTCGGCGTCGGATCTGTATCGGCAGGTTGTAAGACCATTCCTCGATTTATTTCTTCCTCATCGATTCCTTTAAGAGCAATACCAACGATTCGCCCGGCTTTGGCCTTTTCTACCCGGTGGTAATGCATTTCGATTGACCGAACCTCAACTGTCGTGAAGGAGCCATCGGGGAACGGTCCACATTTGAGTTGATCGCCTTCTTCGACTGTACCGGCCGTTATTGCCCCACTTGCAACGGCACCAACCCCAGTAACATTATAGGTTCGATCAATATACATCCGAAACGTACCACTGGTAGTGGTTGTTTTTGGAAGCCGCTCAAATAACTTATCGAGGGTGGTAAGTCCCTCCTTCGTTACGGCACTTGTTTGAACGATCGGTACGACGGTTTCATCAATTTCATCAAGGGCAGTTTCTACATCATATCGATCAACCGAGAGTGGGGACTTCCCGACATCCCGAAGTAATTGTTCGACTTCCTTCTCGACTTCATGTACCGTTGTTTGGTCGACGAGATCAGTTTTCGTAATAGCAACGATAGTCGGTAATTCTGTCGCTAAAAGGATACCGAGATGTTCACGGGTGGTTTTTGTTGGACCTTCATCCGCGGCAACGGTAAGTAATCCATAATCGAGTTTTTGTCCGACAAGTCCCCGAATAGTGGTGCGTAACCAGGGTTCATGGCCAACCGTATCAACAAATGAAACTAATCGTTCAGATTGTTCGACCACAGTCGCCCGATCTTCTTTTCTATCTGGATTATCCATTCGAATTGGTTTACCCTCCGAGAACCCATACACTCCGTATGATAAATCGGCTGACAGACCTCGTTCCATTTCATGTGGCTGAACATCTAGGTATGATCGGGTTCCGCCTTCGCCATCATCTGCTTGGCCGGTGACTAATGTCCCGACAAGTGTGCTTTTACCATGATCGACATGTCCTGCCGTACCAACGATCAGGTGATCATCATCGATATTTAATGTTCCACCATCCTGGATCGTCGCTATCCCGATGATTCCGTCATTTATCCCCCATGTTTCGACGTTTTCGATATGAGCACCTGCCTCTTCTGCAATTAACGAAAGGACATCCATCGATTCCGAGAAATCGTCTGGATCGATCCCGCTTAATCCACCGTTGTCCGTTACACCAATCACGTACATTGCTTCCCCATCGCCTGAAAGTACACGATGTCGAAGCTGCGCAATTAAACTTTCGAGCCGCCCATCCGTTAGATGAATATCACGTTGCAGTTGCTCTTTAAATTCAATATTCCCGTCTTCTTGTTCACCACGATTAACGACCTGCTGCAAGACGGCCTTGTCAGGGGCCATGACTATTTATATGCATGCCCTCCATTAAAGGCTTGTCTGCTATCTGTGTCGAAATTTGACAAGCAGAATATACTCGTCGTGGAGTCCTGAAGTCAAGATTGGCTGTGTTCGAGTAGTGTTTCATACGCTTTGTTGAGTTGTTCAAACTTTTCTCTGGATCCATCCTGATCAGGGTGAACCTCCTTTACTTTCTGCCGATATGCCTGTTTAATTTCCTCCTCAGTTGCGTGGCGACTAACGTCTAAAATATTCCTTGCTTCTGTAAGTGATTGCGACGAATTCGGTTGGGCATATGTTTGCCGTCGTTGGGAGGTAGTGTCTTCTCTGGATGTCTTCTTTTGTGCCCGACTGCGTACATATCGATGGAGGCGGCCACTTCCATGCAACCAGAAAATTACTGCCACGATAGCAAAGGGAATACCAACCCCAATACTGATTGGACTATAAAGTACCCCCAGGATACCAAACACTACGGCAATCAAGGCAAAAATCCCAGCTAATACGACTAGGTATGGGGATGGTCGCACAATTATATACAAACTCCCAATGATTGTAAGTATCTCGGGTGTGGAGTGATTTACATGAGCGTTGAAGGACTATGTCAAATCTGTGAAAGTGCTCCAGCCCGCCATCGATGCGATCGGTGTGGAAATCTTGTCTGTAATGCTCATTTTGATGAGGGAGCGGGACTGTGTAGTGATTGTGCGGCCGATTTAGACCGACAACGGCCAGGCCAAGATGGGGGACCGAAATAGTAATCTATCCGGTTTGTATTGTAAATTCGGTGATACTATGCAGAATTAATCGAATTAGCTGCAGCCTTTAGGATTGGAATAACCTGTTTCACATCCGCTCCATTTTCCAGGAATATTGTTAGATGCGGTGGAGACGTACCCACAGGCCGAATTCGTAAATCTTGATTATGGGCTGCTTCTTTGGCCGACTCAAGTCCTTCGCGAAGCTCAATATGGGCTCTGTCTTCGTGAATAAAGATGGAAGCCATTTGTGAAGAGCGATAGTTGATATCATATGCCCGATCTCCCTCAACCGAAGGTGAAACGTCTTCATTAACATTTACAATTGTCATCTCATCTAATAGCTCTGTTTCATGACCGGTTACTTCGGATGAAAGCAGTTCAGCAATTCGTTTACCGTCATCTATCGTGTTTTCCACCATAGCAGTGTTTCGTTATGTTTGGGTAAGTTCTTGTTTAACTTCCTCTACATGGTGTTCAAGTGTCATCCCTTCTTGATAGGCATACATAATTGCAGCCGTATTCGCCGTGATACCTGCTGCCTGCTGTAGCTTGTTGATATTTGCGACGACATTTTGACGCTCATATCCGGCATCGTCGAATTCTGTGAGAATTTTCTCGAAAAGGGGTTTCTCCTGAATGATCGCAGGATCTGGTTCAAAATCATCCGGAACTTGAATATCGTTCAGGTTCTCAGTATAAATCAATGTATCATCATTCTGTTGTAAAATACCCTCTGAGAGCCCGCGTTTGATTATTTGTTTTGATTGATCGGGTGAAAACCATTCCCGATCGAGTGAAAGAATAACCACGAATTCATGATTGTTGATTTTTGTTGCTCCCTTCTGTCGAAAGGGGACAGCTATTACCTGTTCCAAACTCATTATTTGAATATTTCGTTGACTTCCTAAGAATGCATGGATTACAAGCTCCACACAGCGAACCACCTTGGGATGGCACGCTTCGAGGCACTCAGTTTGTCTTACCTATAGACCGAGCATATCGGGACTCTATCCACGAACAGCTACCAAGTGGTCCTTCCGAAGGATCCGTCCCTGTAACATTACTCCCGAATCAACTATAAATGTGTTATCGTACAGTTGAAGTACATAGATTGCTAAATCCGTATAACATGAAATTTCAAGGCAGATCGATGAAGAAAAAGACTGGCGGTCGCATCCGCCCGCTTCGGAAAAAACGGAAATATGAACTCGGGCGATCCCCGACTGAAACAACTATTGGTGAACAGACCTTTCGGGTTGTTGATTCCCGTGGCGATTCAGAAAAAGTTCGTGCCCTCTCGACAAATGTAGCAAATGTGGCTGATGGTGGCGAGACCTACCGAGCGACCATCGAAGATGTTGTCGAAAATGAGGCTAACCCGAATTATATTCGGCGAAATATCATCACGAAAGGCGCAATTATTGAAACTGACCAAGGCCGGGCCCGCGTAACGTCACGCCCTGGCCAAGATGGGCGTGTGGATGCAGTGCTGGTAGAGGAAGAAGAGGAATAATTGCTGTTTATTACTGGAATCCGAGTCGTCCTTCTTGCCGCTCTTTTGGCGGTGCTTCGGTACTCCCTTGGAATTCTTCTCGAATTCGCTCGTAATAATCGAGGATATCTTCTGTCACAGTTGGTCGCACGTTCTCCATCGCCTCTCTGAAATGTTGCATTTGCACCTCGTCAGCATCCTCTTGATCTCGAAGTGCTTCGATCGCTCCCTCTCGAGCAATCGTTTCGAGATCTGAACCCACGTATCCATCCGTCATTTCTGCGAGTTCACGCAAACTCACATCAGGTGCAAGAGGTGTATCTTTAGTGTGAATGCGGAGGATCTCTTCCCGACCTTCTTCATCTGGTTGTCCTATCATGACGAGTCGATCAAATCGACCGGAACGCAATAATGCTGGATCGATGATATCCGGTCGATTCGTTGCTCCGACAACCATAACATCTTCCATATCTTCGAGCCCATCCAGTTCTGTGAGTAACTGATTGACAACCCGTTCTGAGACATTGTTTCCCGCATCTTGGCCTCTGCCAGGGGCGAGTGCATCTAACTCATCAAAGAATATAATGCACGGCGATACTTGACGGGCTTTCCGGAATGTTTGTCTGATAGCTTTTTCGGATTCGCCCACCCATTTCGATAGCAATTGTGGGCCACGCACAGAGATGAAATTAGCATTCGTTTCATTGGCGACAGCTTTCGCCATGAGTGTTTTTCCTGTCCCCGGTGGTCCATATAAGAGGACACCTTTCGGCGGTTTAATACCCATTCGATCGAATTTCTCGGGTTGATTGAGCGGCCATTCAACGCTTTCCTTGACACTTTGTTTGGCATCATGGAGTCCACCAACATCATCCCATGTCACTTTTGGAAGTTCGACCAACACTTCCCGCATTGCGCTTGGTTCAACTTCACCAAGTGCGTCTTTGAAATCTTGTCGTTTGACGATCATTCGGTCGATAAGCGATGGTGGCACATCTTCTTTATCGAGATCAATTTCAGGAAGATATCGGCGAAGCGCCCGCATCGCTGCTTCTTTTGTCAAGCTTTCTATGTCCGCACCGACAAAACCATGTGTATCATCAGCTAATCGGCCGAGATTTACATCGTCCGAGAGTGGCATTCCTCGGGTATGGATCCGGAGAATTTCTTCTCGCCCTGCTTCATCAGGCACCCCGATTTCGATTTCCCGATCGAATCGACCGGGCCGCCGAAGAGCTGGATCAACAGCATCCACTCTGTTTGTGGCGGCAATAACGATGACTTGTCCTCTCGCTTCAAGCCCATCCATCATGGTGAGTAACTGGGCGACAACCCGGCGTTCGACTTCACCAGTTACGTCTTCGCGTTTTGGGGCAATAGAATCTAATTCGTCGATAAATATAATCGAGGGTGAATCCTCTTTTGCGTCTTCAAATATTTCGCGCAGTTGTTGCTCGGACTCGCCATAATATTTCGAGATTATCTCTGGGCCTGCAATTGAAAAGAAACTCGCACTCGTTTCGTTTGCTACAGCTTTCGCTAACAGCGTCTTCCCAGTGCCTGGCGGGCCATGCAAAAGTACCCCCTGTGGTGGCTCAATGCCGAGTTTTTGAAAGATTTGGGGATGTTTCATCGGGAGTTCAACCATTTCCCGGACGCGTTGAATTTCATTTTGTAATCCGCCGATATCTTCATAGGTAATTCCGCCACCAGCACGCTCGAAGCCACTGATTGGTTCCTCGCGTAATTCTACCTCCGTTTCTTCTGTGATGAGGGCAACCCCGTCGGGCTCGGTTTCGACAGCAATAAGCGGTATTGCTTGGCCTGGGGATCGCATAAAGGGATGATTCGTACTTGACATTACCGGCACGATATCACGCTCGACAACCGGTCGTTTCAGAATTTGACGCTTTACCATCCCTGCTGCATCACTCCCGAACTGAACACTTGCTTCTTCTGGCGGGGCAAGAACAAGGCGGTCGGCTTTCGTCGCCTCCGCTTTTCGTATTGTCACGCGTTCGCCGATACCGACATCGGCATTTTGACGTGTGAACCCATCGATTCGAATGGTATCAGTGTTCCAATCCTGTCGGTCTGCTCGCCAGACTTTCGCGGCAGTCCGCTCTGCACCTTCGATTTCAATGATATCGCCTGGACTTAATTTAAGGTGGAGGAGTGTATCCGGATCCAATCGTGCAATTCCTCGGCCAGAATCATTCGGATATGCTTTTGCGACCTCAAGTTGGACTTCATTCATGGTTTTGTGGACAAGTCTTGATAATATGCTAGTCTCCCAGCCGTATGTATATGTCTTTTTCCCTGTACATCGACCTTCTGTTTCACTTTATTATCAAGACCCAACTACTTTTCGAGGGAGGTATCTCCCGATAGGAATTGTATTTACACCGAATTGCCAAATAAATACGTTATCAGAAGTTGATGTCCTCCCTGCCCGAACGGGCGGGCTTTGCCCCTGCTTCAACGTAAAGAGTCGATACTTTTCTAACCGCCACGGGATACTACTAACTATGAATACACTAATTTTTGATGGCCAAACTGGGGCTGCTGGAGATATGATTGTTGGCACTCTCATTGATATTGGTGGTGATCCTGCATTACTGACACCTGTGGAGTCAGCATTACCGATTGAAATATCAATCGAACAAACAACAAAACAAGGAATTGCCGCAACCGAAGTCACGGTCAGGACTAATTCAGAACCATCGCGGCGGTCGTATTCGGAGGTTCGAACAATTATAAAAGACATGGACCTTCCAGATGACGTTATATCTGATGCAGTTGCTATTTTCGAGCGATTAGCACAGGCCGAAGCCTCCATTCATGGCAGTCCAGTCGAGGACATTCATTTTCATGAAGTCGGTGCAGATGATGCTATAGTCGATATCGTAGGTGCTTCTATTCTGATGAACAGCCTGGATCCTGATCAAATTCTTGTCACTCCAATCCATGCAGGTGATGGCGAAACGAGCTTTTCACATGGCACGTATCCAGTCCCCTCGCCAGCAGTTGTCGAAATTTCTCAAGAAGCTTCTTGGGAACTTCAATCAGGACCTATTGAAGAGGAGTTACTCACACCGACCGGAGCAGCCATACTTGCGCATTTCGGTCAAGGTACATCTTCAATCCCTCCTATAAATATCGAGCAAGTTGGATATGGTGCTGGAACAATGGAGTTTGATACTCGGCCAAATGTACTCCGTGCTATAACTGGCCAGACAACTGGTAATTTGACGAAAGAAGGAGTCACAGTCTTAGAAACGAATGTAGATGACGTCTCCCCTGAGGTGCTTGGCAGCCTCCAACAAACATTGACTGAAACTGGAGCGAAAGATGTTTCGATCATTCCTATGTCAATGAAAAAATCACGGCCTGGCCATTTGATTAAGGTTATAACTGCACCCAGTGATGCCCATCGTGTCGCAAAACAACTAATTACAGAAACTGGGACCTTAGGCGTGCGGATTAATCATGCTAATCATCGATGGATAGCCCAACGGGAGATACAGACCGTAACTATATCTCTGGAAGGCACTGAATATTCACTACCCGTAAAGATAGCCTGTGATTCGGATGGCAATCGATTAGATGTAAGTGCCGAATTCGATGATGCAGCAGATATCGCAACGGAAGTATCGATACCGACGAGGGAAATCATCCAACGGGCAGAATCGGCATTTATTGAAAATGAAGATGCAACTAACAAAACCAATTAATTCACTCTGTCTGTCTTTCGAGGGCCTCTTGGAGCGTAATTTCGCCTTTGGCAACCTTCCGTGCAAGGTCGGCAGAAATCGTTTGACTAATCTCGGATTCCCGCCGTGATTCGTTTTTTATCGCCTGGATTTCGCCGCTTGTCGGCGTAATTTCACGATCGGTTATCCGTTCTCCCTCAATTTGGGCAATGTTTATAGCAGCCAAAACATCATCCAACCCACGAACTCCTGTACCGAGATGTGGGGTCGTTCCGGTTTCGTCGACTAACTCGATTGGAGCTCCCTGAATATTATCAATTAACTTTGCTCCTTGCCGACGAGCTCCATCCCCAATCCGGACAATAGGATCAACTGTTTGCTCTATCTCTCCATTAACGATCTCTGTGGCTTGTTCCACTGGAACATGATATACTGAGACGACTAAATCACCTACAAGAATCGCTATTCCTGGTTGTTTGCCTGGATCGATGCCGATCCGTGTTTGCCCTTGTGGGTTCCGAATTTTCAAAATTGCTTCTTCCACGCTTCGCTTGGGATCACTTGGATCTGCAATCACCGTCGGAACGTCTGTTGATAGTTCGTCATCGGCTCCTGTGATGACGACCTCCGCTTGTTCAGGAATTGGATCAGCGGTTTGAATAGTGGTGAAATCAACCTGCCGTCTGTCTAGCTCTTGCACAACGTCATGGTAAATTTCGAAATCGGTGGTCGAAACGACTATCACTGACACTATCTAGGCGCGGTATCATTAAAATTCAATTGTTCTTGGTAGTATCGCCATGCTACAGAAGAGATGGCCGAGTGCCTCAGGAGAAATTCCTGAAGGACTCCGTTCGTTGATTCTGTAGCTTTTTCATCGAATAATGTCAGCACCTTTTTGCTCGTTCGCCATGAAATTTTTATCGTTGTGTCGGAGAACCAAAGGATTTCGACAGGATGCAAGCCTCTTGATTCACTACTTGGTGGTGGAATCGAACGGGGAACAGTTACACAAATATATGGTCCACCAGCCTCGGGCAAAACAAATATCGCCCTTAATACTGCAATAGAAACCGCCGTCGAGGATGGAACAGCCGTCTACATCGATTCCGAGGGCGTTTCGATAGATAGATTTGAGC
>JBDGRB010000041.1:0-8641 GCA_042218485.1 Halobacteriaceae archaeon
CCATAATTGTTTCGAATTCGTGGATGGCTTGGCGTTGGATTTTTTCATCGCTTGATTCATGGAAATCAGGATGTTTGGATCCGCCCATGAAGCAGGTATAGTGAGTACGTTGATCAAATAATCCTTGTATATTTGTAACACCTAATGTCACAAATTGGGAATTTGTAAACGGGATTTGGAATCCACTTGCCTGTAGTGACACATCACTTTTCAGATAGACAAGAGTCAATGAGTTGTAATTCAGCTTCGCCAACTGTTCAGCTTGGGTTGGTAGTATCTCATCAAGGAGTTGGGCGGTAATATAGGCGGGCGTCGTTAGAATCACTTGGTCAACAATGTATGATTGTTCTGTGGTTTCTATCCTATATCCGGTGTCTGTATTTTTGATGGAGTGGACGGGGGTGTTGAGATGAATAGCATCCGAATGACGGGAATACAAAGCATTGGGTAGTTGTTGGAGACCTTTGTCAAATGAGATAATCGGTGGCTGATCTCGGTTCCATGCTGCCGTGAGTAATCCAAACAGTAGATTCTCTTCAATGCCGTATTTTTGCAGAGCTTTGCCAAGCGAATGGCGCATATACATTTCCCGAACATCTGATCCATACAAACCCCCATATATCGGTCCGATTGCGTATTTTCGGACTTCGGATCCGAGTGTACGATCGAGAAATTCTGCCACTGTTTCATTGGATTTCGGTGGATCCGTCAATGGTTCAAAAAGCACACGGAGTTTTGCTCTCCAGGATAGTAAGTCAGTGGTAAACGCTTCTCGTAGCGAAAGCGGGACAGTGCGTAGTTTGCCAGCCCGATAAATGGATAACGGGCAGTCATTTCCTTCAATAACAGCATCTTGCAGATCAAGATCAGCGACGAGAGAACGCACAGGTTGTGAGTAACGTATGCGTTGTGGCCCTCGTTCTAAGCGGTGGTCATCGATTTGGTCACTTTTAATTGCACCGCCTGGTTGGTTTTCCGATTCAAAAACAACACTATCAACACCCGATCGGTGTAGATAATGATTGAGCGATAATCCAGTAATCCCAGCCCCGATTATACCTATAGTCATTTCAAACAAAATCACCAGTAATCATATTTCGATTTCATTTGACTGTCGTTTCGGCTTTTCTGATTTGCAATTATAAATATATTGACTTACGAATTGACCTGAATATATTCGGGGGATAGTTCTCAATTATGTTTATAATAGTATGAAATATGTCCGAGTCTACCGAGAACGCATCGGAGAAAATTACTGATACGATTCATCGGAATTCCTGGTCAGCAAATTTAGAACAACCCGAACATGCCGATGATCAACAATTAATTCTCACGCATGCCATAACAGCAATTGAACATACCGCCCCAGGAAATCACGTCAATTTGGTAACTCATGAAAATCATGGCCATCCCCGCACGTATCTATATGACGAACTGGAAGATTATGACGGCAATATCGAGTGGGAGTACGTCGATCAATGTGGGTGTGGGGGATACATAACGCGGGTTCATGTCAAATAACTATGCAACCAACAAATCTTGATACTGCCAAGCGGCCGCTTGTCCTTATCTGGGAGATGACTCAGGCCTGCGATCTTGCATGCAAACACTGTCGTGCTGAAGCCGAGCCTGGACGCCATCCCGACGAACTTACCACAACAGAGGCGAAGGCCCTTATGGATGACATTACACGGTTTGGTGACAATCAGTTACTTGTTTTGTCCGGTGGTGATCCACTCATTAGAGGTGATGTTGTTGAATTAGTTAATTATGGGACAAATAAAGGACTACAGGTAACAATTACGCCGAGTGGCACAAGTTCACTGACACGGACGAAGATACAGGAATTAGCAGATGCAGGATTACGACGCATGGCACTCAGTATTGATGGAGGAACTGCAACGACACATGATGAATTTCGACAAGAAACGGGGAGCTTTGAACAAACGATCACTGCCGCCCGAATGGTCCAAGAGATCGGGTTACCGCTACAAATTAATACGACTGTCTGTGCTGAAACGGTTGATGAACTATCAGAAATTAAAGATCTCGTCGATGAACTGGGTGCGGTGCTTTGGTCAGTATTTTTCCTCGTCCCCGTCGGTCGTGGCGATGTCTTGGATCCAATATCACCCACAAAAGCAGAAGAAGTCATGGAATGGTTACATGAAATTTCGTCTACCAGTTCCTTTGGCATAAAAACAACTGAAGCTCCACATTATCGTCGGGTGGCGATACAACAAGCTGAAGATTCACATAAAAGCCAAGGCCGACCAGGGATCACTGCCGGCGACGGATTTGCATTTATAAGCCATACTGGTGAAGTATTTCCCTCCGGATTTCTGCCACAGTCTGCTGGGAATGTCAGAAACCAGTCCATCGTCGATATTTATCGAAATTCTGAACTATTTTTAGATCTCCGTGATCCAGATAATTTGAAGGGGAAATGTGGCGTCTGTAAATATCGCCAGGTGTGTGGTGGCAGTCGATCACGTGCTTTCGCGACAACAGGGGATCCATTGGCGAGTGATCCACTCTGTGCATACATTCCACCAGCATTCGATGATGGTGTCCAAATCCAAGAGATGTGACCGCCTCGTGGTCACGCGCTGAGGCCTTCGGCCTCCTCAACGTGTAGTATCTGGCATTTTGCCCTAATAGTGTAAAATTGTCTACGTTGGATGATGAAACATGTTCGGGACCATGTTCATTGCTAATTTTGATTGATTTTAAGACATGGGAGGAGAGGTTGGAACTGACGAAATGTTGGTCGATGTATTCCATACCAAACGATAAAACAAATCATGTCAGATAACTCAACTGATGACATTCCTTGGCAACAAGAGTTGATGGATAGTATATGGTTCCTTGCTGGTATCGCTATCTTGTATTTCATACTCAGTTATGTAATCTGGGGTTTAGTTGATATCCTCACAACACCGCCGGGGTGATATCATGAAATCTCCATTAGATTCACCGGAAGGAAACTGGTGGGATCGCAAAATCAACCGACGCGAGACGCTTTGGTTAGGGCTCTCTGCCGGTTGGGCAGTGACACTGTTTGGCTGGATGCTTGGGTGGTCACAGTTTGGTAATCAGAATCAAGTTGGCGAAACCTACAAAGTGAGCACCGATGAGTATATGGATAAAGTACAAGCATATAAAGAGCGAGCGAAGGAAACTGAACGTGGTTTAATTCCGCCTGAAAATGATGTGTATATTGGTGCGATGCAGTGGACGTGGGATGGTTTACCAGTTGTACTTCAGGCAGGAAAAACCTACAAGTTCCATCTTGGATCGTACGATGTTCAACATGGCTTTTCAGTCCGTGATGAATCCAACCTCAGCCAGCAAATGACGTTGCAGGTCTTACCAGGATATGAGTGGGTCTTAGAGATGGAATTTGATGATCCTGGTACCTATCAGGTCGTTTGTAATGAATTCTGTGGCGTCGGGCATCGATCAATGCACTCGAAATTCTATGTGGAGGAATAACCATGTTTGGTTTATCATCATTTGACTACAACGATGATGGCTTTCGGACCTGTTCAGTTACGGATCTTCGGATCCATAAATCAGCTGAAGACATGGTGAAATTATATGGATTGACTGCCATTATATCGCTTGCGATCGGTGGGTTATTTGCGTTTTTCGTAGCGATGACACGCTGGGAAATGATAGGGTTATTGTCCCCATCTGATTACTATACATACCTGAGTATTCATGCGTGGTATCTGTTGATTTTCTGGATGGTATTTATGGAAATCGCTATTTTATATGTCGGCGGTCCCTTCGTTCTCGGGCGGAAGCTTTCCCTCTCTTCGGTTGCTAAGTTCGGATACGCAGTGATGTTCTTGGGAGCGGCCATTATTACCGTCGCTATCTGGATTACTTCACCACCAAATGCAGCACCTCTGTTAACCTCATATGCGCCCCTCCCCTCGAATTGGCAATTTTATGCAGGTGTAGACATCTTTTTACTTGGTGCTGTGATCGCAGCAATACCGTTCTTTGCAACGCTCTGGCGTGAAAAGCGTGAACATCCAAATAAAACACTTCCATTGATCACTTTTGGTGCGTTTGCTACCTCGATAATTGCTCTTGAAGCCTTAGTTGGTGGCCTGATTACATATATTCCGACCTTGTTGTGGCGTGTGGGATTTTTCGCATCGATCGATGCTGCTTGGTATCGGCAAATGTATTGGATTATTGGCCATGGGTCACAACAAATTAATCTCTTGGCGATGATTACTGTCTGGTACTTTATTACCCATGTTATTGGCGGTGCGGAAGTGGCGAGTGAAAAGGTTTCGCGGTTTGCGTTTGTGTTATATCTGTTCTTTATTAATATGGGTGCAGCACATCACCTCATGTCGGATCCAGCCGTTTCGATGCAGTGGCGAATGTGGAATACATCCTATGCTACATATGGAGCGGTCGTTGCAAGTATGATTCATGCATTTGCCATTCCTGCCGGTCTCGAAGCAGGTCGCCGTGCGAAAGGTGAAGGAGGAGGGTTATTTGGCTGGTTGTGGTCGAGTCCATGGCGAAATCCAGCGTTTTCAGCCACGATTTTGAGCATCATCTTATTTGGCTTCCTTGGCGGCATAACAGGGGTTATGATGGGCCAAATGCAGTTGAACATGATGTGGCACAATACCCTAGCTGTTCCTGGTCACTTCCATGGAACCGTTGCGACTGGAACGACACTTGCGTTCATGGGACTGGGCTATTTAGTTCTCAATCTCATCTTTGGCAAAGAAATTATTATGTCTACCATCGCTCGGATTCAGCCGTATCTCTATGGTGGTGCAATGGGAATCGCCGTGTTAATGATGATGTATTTGGGTGTCCTATTCGGCGTCCCCCGTCGACATCCGTCGGTTATGAATATTCCAGGAACAGATTTCGCCTTTACACCGGCGAAACCATTTTTCGCGGTGTTTGGGATTGCTGCCATATTCGCCGTTCTTGGTGGCATATTATTCATCGCTGTTGCAGTTGGTACGCTACTCGTTGGCGATAGATTCTCTGCCGACTCCTTACCTCACTATAATAGGGCCGCTACTGATGGTGGCAACGACCAGTCCCGGATCCACAATCAAAGCATGCAGGGAACATTTGTTCTTACCCTTGTCTTTTTGGTCACATTCATTATCTTAACGGCACTCAACTGGTATCTGCTCTCGACAATCTGGGAAATTGGACCATGAATATTCACCATTTACTCTCGCTCATCAAACCCAGGATAGTGGCTCTGTTGTGTCTGACAGGGTTATTTTCTCTATTTGGGGCGGGCGGAAGTTCGATTACTGTCAGTAGTGGATTTCTCATCGCTGGTGCTCTCATCGCTGGTAGCGCCGCTGCTCTCAATTGCTGGTATGATCAGGATCTCGATGCAATAATGGAACGCACCCAAGATCGGCCATTGGCAACTGGGGAACTCCCTTCACGTATTGGGTTTTTTGTCGGAATCTGTTTATTTCTCATTGGTAGTGTTATCGGCCTTGTGTTGCTTCCGATGGTAACTGTTATTTTCATGTGGCTTGGTGCTGTTGCATACCTTGGGGTCTATACAATAGGGTTGAAACGGCGACATTGGCTTGGCGTCGTTTTGGGTGGATCCGCAGGTTCATTTCCAGTGCTGGCAGGTTGGGCCACTGTCCAACCAATTTCGTTGCCAGCGATATTGATGGCACTGCTTGTATTTGCTTGGACGCCCGCACATGCTTGGGCGCTTGCTATCGTCTATCGTGATGATTTTGAACGTGGCGATATTCCCACGTATCCAGTTGTCTCCTCAAGGGTAGAAACTCGCGATGCTATATTGTTGTCCGTTTGTTCGACCGTTGCCATTGCAATACTGGCGGCGACATTTGTAAATCCAGTTGGACAAATAGCATTGGTTATCGGAACGATCGGTTATGTATTTGGCTATCGAGAATACCTCATGCATATGACAAAATCGTCGGCCGTGCGTGCATTCTTCACTTCGAATGTATTTCTGGCCCTCGTATTCATTGGATGGGGAATTGGCGGTCTCGTGGCAAATACTCTCGGTATACTGCCATGGGGGATGGGTATTTTCATCGCCCTATCCTTTTATCTAGTTTGGAGAAGCCAACCAGAACTTCGTGGTATTCCGGCAACGAATGATACACTAATTGCATCTATTGTTGAACGACTCGATAATTCCTACCTCTACCGATATCTATCCCGAACACGTTCGGGATAATCCAATCTATTCTACTGTGTTAATACGTTAAATAATGTCAGCATCAGACGCGGATTCAGATTCCCCGCTAGTAGTGTTTCGGCGGATTATCAGTAACAGTTGGAGTACGATCAAGACTATCTACTGGGCAAACTCACTGAGCTGGCGGGCACTGAAGAGTGGCGCGTTGGTCTTTCTTGGGTTTTTCGTATGGGCCGGTTCGAATATTATTTATTCCTATAATTCAGCCTGGGATTTGCTGCTCTATCCAATTGCATATGGATTTCTTCTCATTGTCTATGGCCCCATCCATCATCTGGTAGTGTTGCCATTGGCCATGCGCCTTCGCCGAACTTCCGGATTGACACAAATCATTGGGAAACGTCTCCCAAATTCTATGCTTGTCTTGTTTATTATTGCCGTCGTTATCGTGGGCACCTTTCCGGTAAATGTCATGCTCGTTAATTTTCAATCCACACTTGATGATGGTGGGATCGATATCAATCCGAATCTCTTATGTGTTAAATCAACCAACCAAAATGGAACCTCAGTTCACTGCCATTTAACGGAATCGAGAGGTGTCGATCGAGTTGTTGTTACCAGCGGCGGTACCCAATTAACGGTGGATGAGAACCCACCCTTTGAATTTACTATTGCTGCATCCAATATGGAAAGCGTCGTGGGTGAAAAGCAATTTACCGTTAAATTACTTGATGAAAATGGCAATTTAGTGCGGCGGTATACGAGACGACTTGCCTTAATTGAAGAATCCTCATAGAATGGATTGATAAATCTCTCTTTGCTTATATCGATAATAGATGGGACATCCATTTATTCATATGTTCGTTCTTCATCAGATTCAGCTATATCTATTGGTTCTGCATCAGCTGATTCCTGGGTTTGTTTATATTTGGTCATTTCCGTGAGGGGCGTAACCCAAATTTCCGCTACATACCAACCAAACATTCGTGTGGCTTCCCGATATGCTTCATCTGGATTTGTAGCCACAACACTCCCCATATGTTTTGCTTGCTCGTCACTTTCTTCTGCGATAAAAATCTCCCATGTCGTATTTTCGGCTGGAGATTCATCGACTTCATGTCGGTATCGGGTCGGTTTTTCCACCATATTTTGAATTGGTGTCCTTCGTTTGTGATTTTTCTTATCTTATCATCTCAAGGCGATAGAGAACTTGTAACAAAACTATATTTTTATGTGATATTCTTACTTCATATAATCGATGACTGCTGAGCAAGTTTCAAAATGGGCTCGACGATTCGTTTTGAGTAGCGCAGCGTTTTTACTTGTCTGGCAATTCAGTGTGCTGCTGGATTATCCACGAAATATCGGAGTCATCCTTGGGGTCTATGGATTTGTCTTGCATATGATATTTGGAAAAGCATATTCGTTACTTCCCTCGTATTTTGATCGCGATCTGCAATGGGGACAGGCCCCAGCTTTCCAATTACCATTGACAGTGCTGGGGACAATATGTTTGAGTTTGGGATGGGTATCAGGGGCACCCACATGGGTCAAATTGCTGGGCAGCGTACTTTGGACAGCAGGGATTATCATCTTTGTCGGGACAATACTCTGGACAATCCGCGATAATCTATTAGCTGTTGAAACAGCAACGAGTGATGTTAACGTCGAGCGGAAATGGATCGATCGCCTCGCTAATGTGTTTATGCTTGGGCCACTGGCCTACCTGCTTATAGGTTCATATCAAACACTCGCAATGGTCATTGCCCTCCCGACAGTCATTTTGCCAGGAATGCCCCGAACCGCTCATTTACTCGCCGCCGGTGTTGGGGCATTGATGATTTTTGCGGTTGGCTTCAGGCTACTACCACGGTTTTTGGTCGCCTATCCACCACGATTTGCTGCTGTAGTCGTATTACCAAGTGGCACGATTGGTCCTCTATTGCTCGCCTATTCATTCCGTGATGGTATCATATTTCAAATCGGTGCTATTTTAGAAGCCATCGCCGTTGTCGGATTTGTTGGTGTATATAGTTATCTCTTTTTGCAAACGGATCGCAACAGAATTGGATTTTATGGCGTTCTCCTTGCGATGGGATATGCAATCGTTGGAATTGGATTAGGGTTACAATTTGCTTTCGCTGATATTAGCCATCAACTTACGACCGCACATTATCGGGTCAATATTCTTGGATTTTTAGGCCTCACAATAGTCGGTGTCGCTTATCAATTTTATCCGCCAGGGATTGGGGGTAAAATTGGTGTCTCAGATCGAGGAGGTTTGGCAAGCATTGGAATTATTGGGACCGGGTTAGCCATCGAGATAATAGGGTATTTCCTCGCCACAACATGGATATCACTAGTGGGTACTATCATAATCCTTGGTGGAGTGATACTGTACGGCTATATATTAGTTCAATTATTTCTTCAACGATATGATGGTCT
>JBDGRB010000245.1:0-8628 GCA_042218485.1 Halobacteriaceae archaeon
ACATTTGAAACAGCTGATGGGTATTTAAACATCGCCTGTTTAAATCAAAAACTCTGGCGAGAATTTTGTGAGACTATCGATCGACCGGATTTACTGACTGATGATCGATTTGAAACGAATGCTGATCGAGTTCAATCGATGGATGCTTTAGAAGAGGAAATCGAAGACACCCTAACAGAGCGGACTTCAGACGAGTGGATGGACCTCTTTATGGATGCGGGAATTCCTGCTGGGCCTGTCCAAGATGTCGAAGAAGCCCTCTATAACGAACAAACTAACCATCGAGACGTTATTCACCAGGTCACCCGTGATGACACGGAAATACCCGTTATCGAACATCCACTAAATTTTGATAATGTAAACAGTGGATTTGCTTCGCCACCGCCCACATTGGGAGAGCACAATAGAGAGGTGTTAAAAGAGGTTGGATACACTGATGAAGAAATAACCGAATTGGCCAATTCCGGTATCTTTGGTGAAATGGATGATTCTATGTGAAATGTATTCTATATACGGCAGGGGGTAGAACTCGCCCTGGAAAATTCTTTAAATAGTACGGTTTCGCACCGGAATTCAATTCGAGATCTGAACGCGATCGTATAAGTTTCAATAGCTATTTTTCTAATTTTTGTGAAGATACTGCGGGAAACTTTTATCTTCTTCACAACCATTGAGTCTAACTTGTCCAAATCTATGAGTACAGAGGAATCTAATGGGTCTATCGCTTCTCCAACTGAGGACATTAAAATAATAGTCAATGATGAAGAAATTGCAGCGACCGTCGAACCTCGCCTAAAACTCTCCGATTTTCTCCGCAATAATCTCGACCTGCGTGGTGTTCGGGTAGGGTGTGAGCATGGCGTTTGTGGCGCCTGTACAGTCGAGATGGACGGACAGGTTGTTAAGAGTTGCCTCATGTATGCCGTTCAGGCTGACGGATCCGAAATTATGACAGTTGAAGGACTGACAGAAGATGGGGAGCTACATCCGATTCAGCGATCGTTTCACGAAGCACACGCATTACAATGTGGATTTTGCACGAGTGGTTTTATTATGGCAACAAAAGAACTGCTCGAAGAGAATCCCGATCCATCACGTGAAGAAATCGAGCACGCGCTGGCAGACAACATCTGCCGATGTACTGGGTATCAAAATATCTATGAAGCCGTCGAAAAAGCTGCGGATAACTTAGAGGATAAATAATGTCTCACTCTGATACTCAACCAGAACCCCGTACATCCGAAGAGCAAGATAAGCGGCAATTTACAGGAACAGGGCTTGATCGCGTAGAAGATCGCCGTATCCTGACCGGAGAAGCTGAGTACATCCATGATATAACCCCCGAAAATTGTCTCCATATGGGACTTTTGCGAACAACGCATGCACATGCGAAAATAATTGATATTGATGTTTCAGAGGCAAGAAATCATCCTGCGTGTGAATTAGTACTTACTGGTGAGGATATTCAAGCGGAATATAATCCCATGCCGTGTGGCCTCAATGAATTTGATGAATGGTCACTAGCCGTTGATAAAGTCCATTATGCAGGCGAACCGGTTGCAGTTGTGATTAGTAGAGATCGATACACAGCAGAAGATATAATCGAGCTAATCGATGTTGAATATGAACGGTTGGATCCAGTAACCGGCCCCCTCCAAGCAAGGGAAGATAACACGATTATTCATGAAGATGTAGGAACCAACATCCCAGATGGTGAAAAATTTGAATTTGGGAGTGTCGAAGATGCTTTTGAATCAGCAGATAATGTCGTGACGAAGGAACTCTCTTGGGGGCGTATTTCGGGCGTCCCGCTTGAGACTGCTGGCGTGGTGGCTGAATACGATACTGAACGAGATGCGTTTGATATTGATTGTAATATTCAACTTCATACATTAGTCGATGATACGGTCTATGATACCTTGGGGTATCCACCCGAAAAGGTCCATCTCAATGTTCCTGCAGATGTCGGTGGTAGCTTTGGAACAAAAATTGCCATTCATCGATACTGTTGCTTAGCGGCTATGGCATCCCACCAACTTGATGGCCAACCAGTCAAATTCGTCGAGGATCGAATTGAAAACTTACAGGGTGGCGATATGCATTCAACCCAACGAGAATACGAAGTTCGGTTAGCATACGATAATGATGGTCAGATCCGTGGACTAGATACCTGGTTTGTAGATGATTTCGGAGCGTTTCCTCGCTATCCTGTTAATCAGGCATTAAAACCATTATCAGTATTGACGGATGCATACGCAATCGATAATGTACGATATGACTATGAACTAGCAATTACGAATAAAACCTCACAAACTGCCTATCGAGGATTCGGCGTTCCAGCTCATTTGTATGCTATTGAGATGGTAATGGATATAGCTGCCCGAGATTTGGATATGGATCCAAAAGAATTCCGGATGCAAAACTTCATCCAGCCTGAGCAAATGCCTTACCAGCTTCCGTCGAAAAACATCTACGATTCCGGTGATTATCCCCAATCCCTTAACAAGCTTGAGGAAATCGTCCAAGAGAATGAAGTTGTGGATGGAGGCTTACTCGATCCTGAAACAGTTGAACGCAAACGCGAAGAGGGTAAATACCGTGGTGTCAGTTATACACTCCATATAGAACCAGGCGTAAGTGGATCCGACTGGACTGATCGACAGCGCACTGATAAAGATGCATTGAACGAACGAAACCGTGATGAGGTTGATGAATTGCCAGAATACCTCGAAGTCGAGGTTGAGCTGGATGGTTCAATACAAGCGTATCTGGCAACAGACTCATCCGGTCAAGGGCATCAGACCTTAGTCACGCAATTATTGGCTGACGAACTTGAAATACTGCCAAGCGATATCGAAGTTGATTATTTAGATAGTGTTGCAGCACCAACTGAGTATGGTAGTGCAGCATCGAGAATGGCGGTCATGGTTTCTGGAGCTGCTGAAGGTGTCGGCGAAGAACTCCGACGGAATTGTAAAGAACTCGCCGCCGAAGTATGGGGGACTGATATCGAACAAGTTGTATATCGTGAGGGGGGTGTAGAACACATCGAATCCACTGATCGACTATCACTCGCTGATCTTGCTGATTTAGATTCAGGACGATCGCCTCGGTTAACTCGGGCAAGTTACGAATATGAACATCCAGCAACCAATGTAGATGCCTTTGATGATGCACTGACACAGAAATTACCCGTTTATCCAACAGCAGCGTTTGCCGCCAACGCACCTATCGTTGAAGTTGATATCGAAACAGGCGAAGTCGAGATTCTGAAGTTCTATTCGTTACGGGACTGTGGCACGCAACTAAATCCAACAATCGTCGAAGGCCAGGCCCATGGCGGCATGGCCCAGGGCATCGGAGCCGCGCTGCTTGAGGAATTTGTATATGATCAATCCGGCCAACCCCAATCAGTCACACTTTTTGATTACCGGTTACCATCAATTAAAAACATCCCTGAAATGGAAATTCATCACACTGAGACTCCATCACCATTTACTGCGACAGGTGCAAAGGGTACTGGTGAAGGAGGGATGATCGACACGCCAGCAAGTGTTGCTTCCTCAATTAATGCAGCCCTTGAACCATTGGATGTGATCTGTGATCAAATCCCAGCAACACCCAATCGGGTTAGACAATGGCTTCGAGACAAAGAAGTGGATGAATAACTGTTCCGCTGTGTATGCAATATTATTCACGACGCTGCATTGTGAACTCGATTAATTTACAGGAGGGTCGGATTTATTGCTCAATATTTGCATCAATATCCTGATTTGCTTTCAGTTGTTCAGTCGCGGTTATTGATTCATCGGCAACCGCCGCTTCAATATCTTCGAAAAAATTGTTTATTAATCGATGACTCACACTATTAAGCGCCCGCTGGCCTAGACTTGCAATTAGTCCGGATACACTTGCAGTTGCCTTCCACTGGGCCGTAGTCGTTCCATTATGATCCACTAACGTCATTTCTGCGACTGCTTCAAATGAGTTTCTACTTCCTTCACCCCCAACTTTCATTTGCAAAAATTCCGGTTTCCGTATTTCCGTAACAATCATGTCAACGTCGAACGTGGGTTTGACACTCCCGACGCCAACTGACATCGTTGTAGTGAGTTCTGATTCGGAGACTAGTGTGATATCAGACACCCCGGGTGCACATTGAGCTAATATATTTGGATCCGTAAAGTAACCCCATAATTCTTCTCTTGAATACTCTGTGGTAAATTCACCTTCAAATTCCATCATGATTCATGACTCCGAGAATATGCTACCTCAAATGCTCGTTGTGTATATTCCTCTGCTAATTCCCGTTTATATGTTTCATCGGCGTGGACTTCGTCTTCTGGATCTGCAGAGTCAGCCATAATTGCCCCCGCCTCCTGCAAGGCATCTTCACTAAGTGATGTATCTTCGATTACTGATTCTGCCTCTTCGACGCGCAATGGTACGTCGTCCACATTTCCAAGAGCGATACGTGCCTCCTCGATGATTGGAGATTCAGTTGTTGGGTCGTCGATGCGGACAATCGCTGCTGCACTAATTGTCGGCCATGTTTGGGCAGCTGGTTTCTGTTCAATAAATGCCATTCCTGTTTTGGTGGAGGGATACGGATCCCGATCAACTCGAATGGACGTTATAATCTCATCTTCCCGTAAGTCCGTAAACATGTACGCAATAAAGTATTCATCTGCAGTTATGGTCCGTTTTCCGTCAGGTGAAATTAGATTAAGTTCCGCATTAAGAGCAGTAATTACGGTCGGATAATTGCCGGCTGGATCTGCCTCACCGATGCTCCCTCCGATCGTTCCGCGGTTTCGCACGACCGGGCCAGCGATTTGTTCTGCTGCTTCGGGAAAAATGGGAAATCCGTCTCGTAATCCCTCCGATTGTTCAATTGTTCGATGTCTGGCTAGGGCACCAATTTCAATGGACGAATCTGTGATATCAATATAATCTAACTCGCCAAGATTGTTTATATCGATAATGTGATCGGGAGTTGCTAAACGATTCGCCATAATAATTCCAAGCGATTGATTGCCGGCCATTAATTCTGCTTCGGAACCATGTTTGCCTAATAAATTCGCAGCTTCCTCAATTGTATTCGGAGAATGATATTCAAATGGCGCAGGTTTCATATATGGTTTACCTCCATGAGGTTGGTAACGTAGTAGAGTGGTATTGGTGCCATACTCAATTCCTAACGTGAACAATGGTCATAAGCATTGTTGTCAAAAATCCATCTCCCTGTCACGATGGAATGTAACTGATTCTTCCGTCTCATCGAGGAATATTGTGGATTCACTCGGTTGTGTTTTCGCAAGTATTTCTCCATTCTGCATAACTAATAATCTATCTGCCTGAGTTCGTAACGCATTAAACGGATCTGGACTGTCATAAACGACAAGCGATGCAGACGTTCCTTCTTTCAATTCATGCTGATCGATGTTCAGAATCGAGGCATTTGCCTCAGTTAACATCTTCCAGATGATTTGTACATCATCTCGACCACTCATATGGGCATAATGAATTAGAATAAACGCCGCATCGAGTGGATCGCCTTGCCCATAATGATACCATGGATCCATCACTGAATCATGACCCAATCCAACAGTCACATCATTATCATGTAATTGATCGATGCGCGTATGTCCTCGGCGGCGTGGATACGAATCATACCTACCTTGAAGGACTGAATTATCCGGAGGATTTGTAATCACGCTAATATTACTTTCTGCGATAAGCGATAGTAGTTTATCAGCATATGCATCTGAATAGGAATGCATGGCCGTCGCATGACTCGCCGTAGTTCGGGCACCTATGCCATGCTTACGTGCTTCGTTTGCAAGCACTTCAGTAAAACGCGATTGAGGGTCATCTGTCTCATCTATATGTAAATCAACTGGAAGATTATTGGCATCCGCTAACTCCACAGCGAGTTTGACATCTCTGATGCCATCTTCGTAAGTATATTCATTATGTGGAATTCCCCCGACTACATCAACCCCCATATTAATTGCTTCTCGAAATAGATCTTCATGGTCTTCGTCGGTGAAAATCCCATCCTGTGGGAAGGCAACAATCTGTAATTCAATAGTATTTGGTAATTCCTCACGCAATTCGAGTAATCCTTGTAGACCAGTGAGTGTCTTCTCAGTCGTATCTACGTGCGTTCGAATATGGGTCACGCCATGGGTGACTAACCATTTGATTGTTTGATAGGCGCGTGATTTCACATCTGATTTCGACAGGGATGCCTTTCTATCCGCCCAAATATCAATTCCTTCAGCAAGTGTACCTGAACGATTCCACGTGGGATTACCAGCAGTTAAGGTCGCATCTAAGTGTATGTGTGGTTCTGTTAATGGTGGCGTGACCAATGACCCGTTTGCATCGAATCGTCGATCCGTTTCGTATGCGTTCCAGTCACTTGTTCCCGGTGCAGTAATAGCTGATATTTTCCCATCCTCGATCTCTATATCAACTTGTTTACCGGACAGGAGCGTAGCGTTTGTAATCAGATACTCTTGCATAGATTCGATCACTATATTACTGATTATGATTGTAGGATTGGTAATTCGATATGCGTTGGATATTGAGAATCATGGTATACGGTATTTGTAGCAATTTGGGATTCACGGTCTCCATAGAGTGGGCCTCCTGTGTTTTGATTCACGTCATACCGCGGAAAATTCGATGAGGAGATATCTAACCGAATTCGGTGCCCCGGTTTGAATACATTCGCTGTGGGATATGGCTCCATATAAAATTCATATATTTCGCCAGGCGTGAGGAGGTCGGGCTCATCCCGATATCCTCGATATCGACCACGGCATATGGAATCACATAAATTAACGGCAAATCCATTCGGATACTCCTCAGACGGTGGGTATTCGTCAATAAGCATTGCTGTGAAATCCGTATCGGGAACATCGGTTTCTGCATATATTCGGACGCGGATCGGGCCTGCTATCTCCACTGGATCCGAAAGCGGCTGTGACCGATAGACTAACACGTCATCACGTTCCTCGATTGGGCCATATGGGGGATCCGCCCCAAATGTATCAGGACGAGTGCGTTGGTCGTACCCCCCTCGACCAGTAATATCATGTAATTTTCGTTCAGCCAAGGGATATTCTAATAGCGATTCTTCTCGTGGCTCATATGTAATATAGGAAGAACAGTTTCCACCAAGGGTTGGAACTGGATTGTCTGGATCGAATTCATATGTCGTACTACTAGTGTCGACAGTCGGTTTTTCTGTGGTGAGTGCCCCATCACGATGGATGTAATATTGGATAAACGATGGATCTTCGGGTGGCCATTCCCTTGCATGTCTCCATTCGCCCCCATGGTAGAGGCGATCGTTTGTTGCTGAATGCCCATCGCCTGTCCCCATCATGAAGTATTGAACACGCGGTTGGTCATCCCATGTATCCATTCCCTTTAGATACTGATCGAAAAATCGAAGTCTGGTCCGATTATAATGTTGCAGTGCTTCCTCACCGAATTCTAATTCACCAGAGTACGATTTGTTCCACGATGGAAGTGGATATGAATCCCATCCATGCGTCCATGGGCCCATGATGAGAAAATGATCGCTTTCTTTCTGATTTGCGAGCGCATCAAAGTTATCACAGGTTGCTTTCGTGTATGAATCATACCAAGCACCACTATAGACCGTCGGCACGTCAGCAAACTCATCATAATATGCCTCAAAATTAATACCAGGCGATTGCCACAGATCATCACCAGCATCTCCTGAAGTCATTATATCGAATGCCCAAGACTCATATTGTGGAACATGTCGAAGCGGTGTTTGGCCAGGATGGATGGGGCTATTTGCTAAAATATCCCGTACATCGACATTGGCCAACCGTTGTTGGATTTCACTGTCTTCAAGCGCTCGTTTCGCGAATCCTCCCCCGAGAGTGAACGCCCAACATAACCATCGCAATTCAAAGGCTCCATTATGTCGGAATGTCGCCTTCCGCCCGTTTGCTGCACCTTGGTTGACAAACATTGCGGATAGATGAGGGGGATCTTGTGTCGCTAATGCACTTTGAACCCATGCCCCATATGAAGTTCCAATTGTTCCCACTTGGCCATCCGAAAACGGCTGGTCTGCCAACCATTCTACTGTATCATATCCATCTTCAGGCTCATTTACAAATATATAGTATTCACCATCACTTTCAAATCGTCCGCGACAGTCTTGAATTGCTACGACATACCCCCGTGAAGCATACCATTCACCATGTCGTTCCATTCGTCCACGTTTATTGTAGGGCGTTCGATCAAGTAACACCGGCTTTGGATCCGATATCGGATCTCCAGAATCCGGTTCGGCAGGACGATAAATATCTGTCGCTAATTCTACGCCGTCCCGCATTTCAACCATTACGTTCAAATCTGCATGAACGTCATACTCGGGAGTCGAAACCATACAAACAAAGCATAGAGAAACCCTATATAATTTACTTCTTATTCAAACATAGGTAGCAAGGCGGATTCCCCGCCCCACCGTGGGCGGGGGTGAAGCCGACACTTAGACCCGTCTTTTATTAGTTGGGAGTACTTTATTGACTTGATGGCGTCGGACGAGTACCACCGTCGCACACTCATCACGCG
>JBDGRB010000049.1:0-1406 GCA_042218485.1 Halobacteriaceae archaeon
GGTCACTTACGGAAGAGGCAGGAATGCGAAACCGATCGCGTAATATGACAAATATTTCGGAGCTACCAAGTTTTCCCCAACAAGGCCAAGGAACGCAAGTTGTCACCGAAAATCCACTCATCTTTGCAATACTTGTTATCTTTGGAATATTTATCGTCGGTGCATTAGCCTATGTTCATTTCTCAAGTCAATCGGAGACACAAGTAGTGGATCCAACCACCTCCCAAGAGGAAAGTTTCGAAGAAGAGCAATCAATGGTTGCATTAGATGCCGTGGGCGAAGCTGCGGGTGAGGCCGCAGATAGAATTGAGGAAGCAGGAAATGTCGATAATGAAGTATATCGGGCGTGGAAAGAAATGACATCATTGCTTGATATCGAAGATCCAGAAACAAGCACTCCTGGAGAATTTGCAATTGCAGCGATAAATGCAGGTATGGACCGTGATCATGTCGAAACTCTTACATCACTCTTTGAAGATGTCCGATATGGTGGTGTGGATCCCACTGAATCAGATGAACAGCGAGCAATAGAAGCATTACGCGAGATTGAGGAATCGTATTCAGATGAGACTTCATGATTAGACAAGTACTGTTTGTCATCGGATTTGTCGCAGCACTTGCCGGCATTGCTATCATATTTGTACCCTCGATAGCGATAGGGTTTTCCGTTGATAAATTACTTGTATATGGATTGGGCCTTCTTGCGTTACTATTGGCCGGGGGAGGAATTCAACGACGCCGGAAAAACCGATATATAGAGACGGAAACTGGGGAGCCCGAAACGCCAATATCGTTACCTCGTCCTGGATCGGAAATTGACTCCCTTCTTGAAGAAATCGATAAAACTGGTGGATTTAATAAGGGTCCCGAACGGGAATCACTCGAAAAGCGCTTGCGGGAACTTGCGATTCGTATTATTCAGCGCAATTATGAATGTACTCGGGATCAAGCACGTGAAATGTTAGAACAAGGTACATGGACTACGAATGAATATGCAGCTGCCTTTTTCAATCCTGAATTGAAAGCCGAAATTACGATTCGTCGCCGTGTCAGCCTATCATTGGGGTCACAAACAGTGTCGGGATATTTGGCTCGTGAAGCGATTAAAGAACTTGATGATCTCTCTGGACAAGTATGATCGAGACTAATCGGTGGCGAGGAGTGACTGTGTTTGCATTTTTGGCAGCTGGGTTAGGTATCCTATTGAGTCAGCCAACGATTCTGTTAATCAGTGTTATTGGGGTTGGATATGCAGCCTATGCACAATCAACAACGATTGATGAACCCCAAGTAGAGATTACCAGACAATTTGATGCTGTCACCCCAGAACCAGGAGATGAAGTAACAGTTACCGTTGATGTGACAAATGTTGGCGACCGTTTAATTCCTGATTTACGACTCGTCGA
>JBDGRB010000049.1:1506-8566 GCA_042218485.1 Halobacteriaceae archaeon
CCGTTGATGTGACAAATGTTGGCGACCGTTTAATTCCTGATTTACGACTCGTCGACGGTGTCCCTCCTGCTTTAGCAGTTGTTGATGGGTCGCCACGATTGGGAAGTGTTCTCTGGCCGGATCAACAGGTCCGATTTCAGTACACAGTTGAAATGATCCGTGGTGAACACAGCTTTGGTGAAACGACCGTAATCGCTCGCAATTGGAGCGGTACTGCTGAAATCGAATATTCGACAACTGTCGATGATACAATCCGATGTATTCCGAAACTCGATCCGGTGATGGACTCATTCCCGCTCCGAAACCAGACTGTGGAACATGCTGGACGAGTAACGACTGATGTCGGGGGAAGTGGAATCGAATTTCACTCGACCAGAGAATATCAACATGGAGATCCGCTTAAACGAATTAATTGGCATCGGCGGGCAAAAACTGGAGAATTTACCACTATCCAGTTTCGAGAAGAACGAGCAGCTACGGTCGCACTAGTAATAGATGCTCGGGATGATGCCTACGTAACGGATGATGAGGATGTTTCCGGAGTAGAACACAGCCTTCGTGCCGCCAGAATTATTGCCCCTGCATTATTGCAACAGAGCAATAATGTCGGTGTTGCTTCGTTTGGACCTGAATGGTCCTGGTTGAAGCCTGGTCAGGGTCGCGGTCATCGGGCACAACTTCGGGAAACGTTGGCTACAGCAGATGGATTTTCGCCGGTCCCGTCATCGGATCGCTATTTACCACGTCATACGATTCGTCGACTTCGACAACATCTCCCCGGCGATTCACAAGTTATCGTCCTTTCACCAGTCGCAGACGACTATATCGTTACCTCGTTGCGACGTATCGAGGCCTATGGCCATGCCGTAACATTGGTTAGTCCGGATGTTACCAGTGATGCCGAAACACCTGGAGGGACCATCGCAACCCTTGAACGGGATGAAAGATTACGAATGATTCGACAAACAGGTATTCGAGTCGTTGATTGGGATCCTGAGGAACCACTCCAGGTCGCTATCGATAACGCCAAACGGCGGTGGTCAAGATGAAGACAGATGTAGAAATTCAACATGCTCCCTCACAGCGAAGTCAGCTAATCGCATTCTTCATCGCATTAATGGCATCCCTTATTGCCCTCGTTGAGTTTCCATATGGGATGATTTTTGCATCCATTGGACTGGCTGGATTTGGACTTGGATTGGTTTTTGGGGCTCGAGTTTTACTTACAGCGGGTACTGGCTCTCTCTATTTAGGAGTATTATTAGGTGCAACCACGGTAAATTCAGTCATTATTCCGTTGATTAGTGCGGCGGCTGTCATTGTCGCCTGGGATATAGGTGACCAAGGCATTTCCATTGGCAATCAATTAAGCACAAATGCATCCGCCTCACGCCTTGAGTTCATTCATGGACTGGTAAGTATTGGTATTGGTCTGTTCTCGACAATTGGTGCCTACATTGTATATCGGGTGGCAACAGGAAATCAACCAGTTACAGCACTGTTTCTCTTACTCTTTGCTGCAATTGTTCTCATAGCCACTTTACGAGACTGACCTCTGAAAAATTGATTGAAACGTTAAGGGGCTGATGGAATGATAGTAATAATTCACTCGATCGTAGGAACAGGGGTTTCATCTAATACTTCAGCAATGACATCTCGTTTCTTTACTTCCTCAACAGTTGCATCTGGGGTTAATACTAACCGGTGGGCGAGAATTGGTTGCGCTATTTGTTTGATATCATCAGGTGTTACATAATCACGCCCTTCGAGAACAGCGTATGCTCGACTACCCTCAAACAAACGCTGCGTTCCACGGGGTGAAACCCCAACGTCAACACGGTGATCTTCTCTGGTCGCTCGAGTAATTATCGTCATGTATTCCAATAAATCATCATCGACACGAATCCCTTCAGGCACTTCCCGTAGTGATAAGACTTCTTCTCGGGTGAGGATCTGATCGACAGTGGGGCTTTGGGTTTTTCGACCAGCCCGTCGCTGTAATAGTTCGATCTCTCCGTCTGCATCGGGATACCCGATCGACGATTTTACTGCAAACCGATCCATTTGTGCCTCCGGTAAGGGGAACGTACCCTCTTGTTCGACAGGATTCTGGGTTGCAATGACGAAAAACGGTTTTGGAAGGGTTCGTGTTTCACCGTCAACTGTTACTTGTCCCTCTTCCATCGCCTCAAGTAATGCCGACTGTGTTTTTGGTGGGGCACGGTTTATTTCATCAGCGAGAACGACATTAGCGAAGACCGGTCCCTTTTGGAATTCGAATTCCCGAGACTGTTCATTGAAAATGTTTGTCCCGAGTACATCGGTCGGGAGTAAGTCAGGCGTAAACTGGATACGATTAAAGCTTAGACCCAATGCAGTTGCTGTACTTCGAGCAGTGAGGGTTTTGCCAGTTCCCGGTACATCCTCAAGTAATACATGCCCTTGGGCGAGGAGACCAGTCAGAATCGTTTGTAAAAAGGAGCGCTCTGCAATCACTGCATTTCCCACTTCATCGAGAACAGCTGAACAATCATCACGGGCGGTTGCAATGTCCATATTCGGGAAAATCATTGAGAAAGTAAAGATTTGACGAAATGGGTTATAAAGACTGCAAGGCGAATACACCCGCCTTCAGGCGGGTGATGAAGCCGACACGGTGGGCAGCAATCCACCGTTCTACAGGCGGAACAGGCCGAGTGCCTCGGAGCTTGACCCCGAGGCGGTTCACTCAATAAATTATGTATTGTCTTCGGACATGCTCCGTGGCAGTCATCTTACCAATCTGTAGACCTTATGGAGCCTATCGTAAACGATAAATTCTCTGTCAGTAGAATATAATATGCGCCGAGGTAGCCTAGCCAGGCCAAGGCGGTTGCCTCGAGAGCAACTGTCCGAGAGGACTCAGGAGTTCAAATCTCCTCCTCGGCGTCTTCATTATTTTCTAACCACACCTCATCACCGACAGTAATATTCTCTCCATAGCCTTCTGGGAGTTCGCATATCATATTTGCTTTCGCCAATCCTATCCCAATCCATGGAGTGAGTGTTTTTACTTGAGTAACTTCATGATTCGCAATCCAAATAACATCAATAGATCGCAATACAAACAACATATGAATCCCGCGCAACCGAACACGATCAAATCGAAAAACTATCCCGTCTTGTGGGAGGGATAACCGAAACATAAGTCCTCGAAGACGGGCAAGGTAGGAGGATGCTATCGATATATCCTCAGCCACGATCTGGACTTGATCTGATGATTGCTCACGGTGTAATAGACGCACTAATAGGTAGTTTTCATTATAGAGCGTAAATTTAACTGATTAGGTACGTAACGTTTCAATACTCCATATACAATGGAAAAAACACCATCTGGTACTTCTGTCGGTGTCGATGATCCATATGAGTATGTGGGCGTATGTGATCATTTAACCGATGATGGTCGGTGTCGGTATGCATTTGATTACTATCAGAATGATCCAGAATTTGCTACTGAGCGACAGAAAAATGATTTCGCTTGCCCCGTTATTAAAGGAGATTGGGAATGGTCTGATTGCCCACATTTTCGGTCACGAGCAACAAACCGAGAATGTTTCCGGTGTGGATTAACTGAACGGCGTGATGCGCATTCAGATGCACGCCCGCTATTGGAAGAACATCACTTATCGTATTCGGATCCGAAAGATATGAAACATGAAATTACTGTTTATCTCTGTCGCTGGTGTCATGGGAAGGTACACAAATCGTGGGCTCGTCTTTCCGATGATGTAAACCCAGATCCGGAGGCGTTAGCAGAACTTGAGTCTCGACGGAGCCAAGAACAAGCGGAATTAACCTTTGAAACAGCTGCTGAACGACGTTCATTCGATACTTTGGAGGAGGATAACGATGAGTGAATATTCACTTGGTCATGTTCATCTTAAAGTTCAATCTTTAGATCGATCAATTCCATTCTATACGGAGATATTTGAGTTAGAAATAACAGAACGATACGATAACTATGTGTTTCTCTCGTGGGGTGACCATCATCATGATATTGCGCTCCAAGCCACCGCAGAAAAACCACACGGGGATCCGTCAACTGCGGGCCTGTACCATGCCGCTATCGAGGTGCCCCAGAAATCCATCCTAAAACGTGTTTATTCGCGAATAACCGATCAAAATATTCGTGTCACTCCGGTCGACCACGGCATCAGTAAGGCGCTATACTTTAACGATCCAGATGGAAATGGGCTTGAAGTATATATTGATACTCGTGATGAGAATTCAACAGAACAATGGCAAGGGAATTCTACATACTTCGATCCGGAATCATTATAATGGCATTTTCCACCGTTAACAATCATCATCTCATTCGATGGGGATCAACCCCGCGCCAACCTTAGGGATACTGTTGTTATAATATGGGACATAAGGATCCAGATATCAATAGGAATGATAACATAATCTAAAGGTACTTAAATTCGCCATCCTGATGAATTATTTAAAGCCGTCAATTATAATTTGATTACAATGACCGCTACGCAGGGAGATTTAGCTGATCTATCAAAATATATCATTCAAGCGCCGCGATGGTATGCGAGTGTGACGTTTTCACTTGTCATCGCGGCTTTAGCGGGTATTGCAGCATTCGATTCGGCATATCTCCTCGAAGATGTTTGGCGTGGCATATTTTATATAGGAATTCCGACGTTGGTGGCAGCACTCGGGACAACACCAGTTGATGAATTTCTGGGCGGTCAATTGACGTACAATAGATCTTCGTTTTTAGCACTTACCTGTGAGTTGATTATGGTCCTGATTATGACGATCGCAGGCATTATCCAACTTCACCCGACTATTGGTGATCGATTTGTATTCGATGCCTTGATTGCAGGACTTGCGTTTATATTTGCATTTCGATTTTTAGTTATATTAGCAGTCTCTCGAAATTCATTTGCCGCGTTGTTACCTGCGAGTTTACAAACTGTATCAGCAGCCGTTTTACTGTTTATTTATAGTGGCACAATGCGATATCTGGAAGTCGGTGGACCAGTAATTAATGCTTATTTTTCCCGGCTAGAAAAGGCTCCACCGGAATTCTCACTTGTCACACCGACTGATTTTGTGAATCTTGGAATTATGTCCATGATTTATATCGTTGCTGCATATATTCTTATATCCGTTCTAGATCGACCCTGGAAACGAGCACTGGGAGTGAGTGTTTTAGACTTTGTTCAGGGATTTGTCGGGCATATAGCAGAGGGAACACATGAACTAGAGGAGTTTTTCGAAGCGATTGGCGAACGCGCCGTTGTTCCAGTCACAGTATTATCATTTCGCCGACGTGATAAAACTGAAAAAGCCCGCTTCGTATTACCAATGATTCACCCGGGTCCGATGGGTGAGATCGGTGGGGGTAATTTGCCGAAACGGGTTGCCGAAACAGCCGATGGATTAGCGTTTCCGCCACACGCCACAGCAGGGCATGATTTCAATTTAGTAACTGAACAGGAAGTTGAAGTTTTAATTGGTGCTGCTAACAATGCGTATTCACGCATTGAATATTCTAATCAGGCAACACCATCACAACGGGAACGAGTCGGTGATGCAAAAATCATCGGACAATCCTTTGATTCGAGTGCGTTTATGGCCGTTACATATTCCCCGGAGTTTGCTGATGATATCGAATACGGGGTTGGTCTCTCTGCAATCGGGGAAGCCCGTGTTGCGGGACTCGATTCAGTTCTTTTTGCGGATGCCCATAATTGTAATAACGGACTGCAAGGCGAGGATTTGGGACATGTCTACCCAGGGAGCCGCCGTTCTTTTGATACAATTCAAGCAGCCGGTAAATTGGCTGAAAAGCTGACTGCAGCAGAGCAATCAAACCTTCATTTAGGTGTTGCGTGGACAGAAACAGATTGGGATCCAAAGGATGGCATCGGCCCGCTTGGAATTCGTGTAGCCGTTACGGAAGTTGCAGGCCAACAAACAGCGTATGTCCTCATCGATGGTAATAATATGGAGCCAGGGCTGCGTGAACGACTGGTAAATGGAATAACGTCAGTTGATAAGATGGAAATTTTGACAACGGATACGCATATTGTTAATACACTTGAATCGACGAATCAAGTCGGAGCTGCAATCGATGAATCTGAGCTCCGCGAGACAATTTCCACTCTCATTCAGGAGGCAAAAGATGATATCGAGCCTGTCGAAGCTGGTATGGAGACTGAATATGCGGAAGTGACTGTATTTGGGAATGATAGAACTGAAACGCTTGCAAGTCATGCAAATGCCGTTGTTGCTATGGGTGGCGCACTTGCCGGTGCAATTGCTATTGCAGCGATGGCAATAACAATGTTAGTGTTATTCCTAACTTGAAAAGAGATCATCAACAGCTGCTTCGGCAGCCAGCACGGCGTCATCAACTATCTGTTGAGTATCTTTGCCGGATTCGGGAGCGTTTAAATATATATCAACGTTGAGGATACCATCTTCGTATGTAACAGTCAAATCATAATCCTCAATTGTAGATGTTCGAAGACGAGAGAAAATTACATCTTGGGCTGCATCTGTAGCAGTTTCGACAATCTCTTCGTCTTCCGGCATTCTATTATGAACCACCAGCACCGCCAGGTGGACCGCCGCCGGGTGCTCCGCCGAGACCACCAGCGCCACCGCCACCACCCAACATTTCTTGGAGTTCTTCTTGTAGATCTTCGAATTGTTCTCGAACGCGGTTTTCCTGTTTTTCTAAGGTTTCGACGCGGACTTCAAGATTGCTTACCTTTTCTTCGAGATCGTTTTTCGCGGTTTCATAATCAGTTTTTACCATCAATTCTCCAACTCCTCGGTACATCGTTGTTTCTTCATCTAGGTCATCTAATTCATCAAGTGCAGTCTCTGCCTCATTAAGTTGATTTTCGGCTTGCTGTTTCTGTACCGCAACTTGCTGCGCAGTATCTTGTAAATCTTGTAGTTCTTCGAGTTTTTCTTCGGCTTCAGGCGGAAGATTACCTTGCATATCTCTAACCTTGTGTCCTGGACTGAAAAACCCTCTTTTCTCTGCTATTCA
>JBDGRB010000289.1:0-752 GCA_042218485.1 Halobacteriaceae archaeon
GCATAGACTGTCGAAAAGACTGTTTTGAGTGTTTTATATTCTGCTCGAAAAAATTTCGAGCCACCTCCATGAGGTGCTGAAATGATATTTGCTAATAATATCCCATCGCCATCGAGTTTTGATTTGGCCAATTGGAAGAACTCTTGGGTTGTAAGATGGAATGGAACGCGATCCTTGCGATAGGCATCGAGGATGATCAAATCGTATGTGACATTCGTTTGCTGGAGAAATTGTCGACCATCCATTTGGTATATCTGTAATTCAGGGCTTTCTGTGACATTGAAATATTTCTTGGCAGCAGCAATGACTGCTGGATCAATTTCGACAACATCGATTGACATATTATACATGTATTTGAAAATTTTCGGGCCAGTAAATCCGCCGCCACCGATAAATAAGACCTTATTGATATTATCACTCATGAGTAGTGGCAAATGAAAATATCTGGTATAATCGTATACGTGACGATATGGATTATTGAGGTCCATGGCGCTTTGTGGTTGGCCATTTAAATATAATGTCCGAATACCGTCATCGTCGATGATGCGTAATTGTTGGTATGGTGTTTGTGTTTCATATACGACTGTTCCACCAACTACGAACGTAGTTGGAGTTCCCATTATGACAGCACCCGTTAGTACGATCATCACAAGAACCAAACTTAGAATAAATAACGGTCTGATTTCAGGCTGAGTTGCTCGTAATGCACCAAGGGAAAGCAAGGCTCCAAAAATGAATCCAATAATATCAAT
>JBDGRB010000289.1:762-8521 GCA_042218485.1 Halobacteriaceae archaeon
TCCAAACGTTGGGATCAAAATAAAGGTCGTACCAAACGCACCGATGATGCTTCCGATTGTGCCGACTGCATACACATGCCCAGCTGCAAAGCCATGCGTTTCTTTGTTAGATAGCTCAGCTGCATATGGACTGATAAATCCAAGCATGTAGACGGGTGGACCAAACAAAATAGTTACTGGGACTAATGCGGAATACCGCAACGGTAGGGGTAATAAACTCGTTGCATTGAGGATCCAACGGTCTGCAAATACTACGAGTGCCACATAGCCTGCTGCGCCGAGTAATATCCATGCAATCCGCAAATGTGAAGCCTGCACCCTGGCTTGTTTTCCCCCTTGATAGTAGCCAAAACTGAGTGCCAATAAAAAGACCCCAATTATTGATCCCCATGTATAAATACTGCTTCCAAATTCCGGTGCAATGATCCGTCCAGCCAGGATTTCCAAACCCATACTGGCAATTCCGGCACACATTACACTTGTTTCAACGCGGGATAACGGAAACCGAGTTGGAATACTGGGAACCATTATTCGGGATTTTATTGTTGTATGGGTCTGCTAAGTGATAACTTTTCCAGCTAATTTCATCTTGATCCATTGTTTCTGAAAGAGTGTGTTTTCGTGTCCACCATTCAATAAATTATCATATTCGGTAAAAATGCATAAATACCTCAGCAAAAATCATCGGGATTCTTCACTATTTCTCATCTCTCAATCCGTAAGGTCATTACTTTGTAGGCCAATCGGCTACCATCGCCGTTGCATATTTTAGAGCCTCCTTTTCCTTCGGCGCCTCTTCCGTTCGCGTTTTCTCATATTGCATCAAGCCAAGTGCATTTTCGATCCGAAACGTGACATCAATTTCATCCTCGGTTGGATGATACATGATGGCCTCATCGCCGATATCGACCTTTTGCAATCCGATGTCGCCACCTATGACAGGACGCCGTTCAAATTCATCTTTTGCTTTGGCTACAGAGTCATATACGATATATCCTGAGTAAATATTCCAAAACACACGCGATTCTAAATTTTCTTTTTCGATTCTTGCCCACGTCGTGCTACTATCCGCTAATTCCCAATCATCTTTGAGGTCTTCTGGTAATAACAATAAATCTCGGTGTGGTTGGATAAGTCCTGATGGAATACCGTTGGTTGTCGAGGGCGACCCATCGGTTGTTGTTATTGTTGGAGTCTCTGTTTTTTGAGATCTGGTTGCTGTTGGTGTGACTGTCTGTTTGGTTGTTCTACTTGGAGTGGTTGTTGGCGTCCCATTCTCACTGCCGCCACACCCGGCAAAAATCACAGCGAAACTTGATAGGAGGGCACGTCGTTTCATCGATGTTATTCTTGTATTAACTCGTACATATATAAATACCCACTGGGTGCAGAGACCAAGAAATTTATCGGGGATAACCGAAATATATAACCAGAGTCGACGACGTACCGGATGGAAGATGTTAATGAAATTCGATGTTGGTCCGCTCAGATAAATACAGTGTCCGTTCATTATCATAGACATCTACCCAACAGTTCCGAAATCGATAGGTTTCACCGACTTGCAGATACACTTGTGACGAATCAGTATCCCAATATACAAATCGAATACTATCGGTTGAATCTGAACATAGTCCTGTCTGATGAATAGATTCATGTGGATTGATCGTAACTGCATTAACCGTCGCTTCAACGGTCGTAATTGATTCGACTGATAATTCTGCTATTTGCCGGACTGGTGCTCCGAGTGTAGGTTCTGGGGCTGGCGTCGCCTCCTCTTTTTTCCGTGGGGTGTAGGTTTCATTGTTTAATCGGATGGCTTTATCGATCGTTAACTCACCATATGTCTTATCCCCTCGTTTGGCATCCCATTTCTGTCGCATTAATCCGGATTTTCGAAATAGTCGATCGATTTGGGCGTGGTCATTACCGGTCCAAAATGCCAGTAGTGTACATAGTGCCATATCTGCTTCACTATGGGATTTATATCGGCTCGTCTTTCCTGCCCATAATTCCTGAAATAAATCTCCATTATCGGCGGTCTTCGCCATCTGGATGATCTCTTCATCTTTGATATCGAAATTTTGCGTTGATACGTCAGTATTTGTTTGTAATGATTTATGATCCGGTTGGCGGCTTACATATTCGGTATGAATGGATTCCAGGCTTGCTTGGTTGTAATTGACTACTTGGGGTGTGTCTTGAACGTGCTCACCTGTGATCGTAAAGAAACGATTCGAATCATACATTTCGATATTGTTGTGCCGTCTCCGGCCCGCCGGTAGTGATCCACGAACGATAATATGTAATCCTGTTCCACTCGGAGAGATTTCTGTATAGGAATCAATTTCGGGCACAATAGTTTGAGCTATATCATCGAGCTTGCCAGTTTTCGGATTTCGAATATCATCAAGATCAATCCCACAAAACTCATCATCGGCAGTAAACACAAAACCAATACCATCAATATGCCCAGCAGATTGAGCGGTATTGTTGGCTACCTCGAAGGAAGCCCAGGTGTCAGGATCGTCAATACTAGCAAATGTATTAGTTTCTGGATCAATCGGGACTTTCGTTTGCTTATCGTCTCTCTTTTTAGTCTTCCAACAGACCCATTGGTCTGTTTCCTTGAGCGAAGGAAATAACTCCTTCAGCGATGTTTGTGCGGGCTCTGCATACATAAGCTCCTCCTCGGACATTAGCTATATTATTTATGGGATGAAACCGGATAAATCGCCTGTTTTGCCCCATGTATTCAGACCTACCAATAGATAAATTGCGTATTTATATTTTCGATATCAGTTACGTTACACCATCCTTTTCTTTGTCATAATCTTGATAAGTTTCTGTCCGAAGAATATCGTTCAGTTCGGCGACGACTGACCAGACATCCTGATACTGCGTATAGAGTGGGGCTGGACAGATACGTATAATGTCTGGATCACGAAAGTCTACAATAACGTCCTTGTCTCGGAGTGCTTGGCTGATCCGATAGGCATCTGGATGGGTTATTGCTATATGTCCACCGCGATGTTCCCTTGGTTTGGGTGTAACAATCTCAAGGGAAGGATCGTCTATTCGTTCGGTAATCAGATATTCTAGGTATGACGTTACCTGTACGGATTTATCTCGAACCGTTTCAATATCCGTTTCGTCAAATATATCGAGTGCCCCTTCTATAGGAGCCGCACTAAGTATTGGGATTGTCCCAATCTGCCACGCTCCAGCTGAGTCCGCAGGAGTATATGTTAAATTCATATCGAATTGAGTTGATTTTTCATGTCCCCACCAGCCTGTGAGACTTGGGACCTTATCGAAGTGCTTATCATTGACGTAAAGTGCTGCAATTGCACCAGGCCCGCCGTTGATATATTTATAATTACACCATACAGCAAAATCGACATCCCACTCTCCGAAGGAATGTGGCATCACACCAATCGAATGGGCGATATCAAACCCGACACAAATGTTCCGTTTATGTGCTTCTTCGGTTAGTTTTTGCATCCGAAACCGTTGCCCACTTTGATACAACACCGAGGGGAAAAAGAGGATATCAATATCTTCCGTTTCCATCACCTCGATAATCTTGGATTCATTAATTGTATATCCATCCTGACTTTCGATTATTCGGAGATGGTTGTTTGGATCCAATCCCCGAATGCGAAGTTGTGATCGAATGGCATAGTGATCAGTCGGAAAATCGAGATTATTGACCAAAATTGTATTGCCATCGATAGCATCGAGAAATGTGCCGATAAGGGTATGAATATTTACTGTCGTTGAATTTCCTACCACGACTTCGTCCGGATTTGCGCCGATTAACGGTGCGAGTTTTTCACCGAGATATTCCCCATACCAAAACCATGGTGGATCAGCGTCAGTCCACCCCTCGATACCAAGCTGTTCCCATTCGGATATTACACGTTCTATACTTTCTTTGGCTGGTTTTGAGAGCGGTCCAAGCGAATTTCCGTCCATGTAGAGAGTATCTTCAGGGAGGTAGAATTTGGATCGGAGATCGGCTAATGGATCTTCTGCATCCAACGAATACGCAAATTCCTTCTCTGGCTCAAAATCCTCATGCATGTGTTATTGCTTCCATTCAAAATGCTTATAAATTAACTCTTCGAGGATATGTCCCTGATCTCACGAAGCGATCAACGGGAACGAGCAGAGGAGGGGTAGTTCACTAATATCTTGGAAATCATTCACAAAATGAATTTGAACTGATGTTTTTACAAATCTGTAAGTGATATATCCAAGCAACAATGGCAGAAGTTATCGTTCGGGGATTAGCCGATGAGGGCCCCGGCGATATCGTTGGTGCGTTTGTAAATGAAGCAAACATATCGCCGGAGTCAATCGGCAATATCAGTATTGATGGATCTCAAGCGACTGTTGAAGTGGATGAAAATGTCATCGAGCCAGTGATATCGGAGATGGATGGTGGGACAATTGGTGGATCCGAGGTCAGCGTAACTGAACTCGATGAAACACAACAAGCGGTAATCGAGTATACTGACAAGTACAGTGAGTTAGTTGATCTGGAACGTGAAGAGGAAATGCGACGTCACGAAGAGGAGATTAAATCCCTCTCGGGCAACGAACGTGAAGAAAAGGGTCGGGCAATCCTCCATCTCGAAGGTCGTGATGAAGGTGAAGGACTTGGAGGGTATCATGTGAAATTTGTCCGCCATTATTCAGGTGAAGAATTACCGGATACCGAAATAACGGTCGGCGATCTGGTGATGATTTCAAAACAGGATCCACTCCGTGATGATAATCCGACGGGGACAGTCATCGAAAAAACAAAATATTCGTTGACAGTTGCATTTGACTCCAAGCCACAAGGATTTGTTTTCGGCAGCGGATTACGCATTGATTTATATGTTAATGATATTACCTTCCAGCGGATGCAGGATGCACTCGAGACGTTACCTGATGCCAGTGGATCTCTCAAGCAGTTACGGGATATCATCGTCGGTGTGAGCAGTCCTGGACAAGCGGGTGATGTTACGATTACCGAATGGCATAATACAGCGCTCAATGAATCTCAGAAATCGGCCGTCAAGGATGCACTTGCACGCGAAGATTTTGCCCTTATTCATGGCCCGCCTGGGACCGGTAAGACAACGACAGCAATCGAAGTAATTCAGCAATGTGTTGATCGAAACGAATCTGTTCTTGCAACTGCTGCATCCAATACAGCCGTTGATAACATCGTCGAGTTTTTGCTCGATCAAAATGTCGATGTTGTTCGGGCTGGCCATCCTGCCCGAGTTTCTCCTCGATTCCATGAACACACCTTGGATCATCAGGTTGAACAAACTGAGTTGTATCAGGAAGCCGACCAATTACGCGAGGAGGCATTTGCCCTCTTAGACAAACAAGAGGACCTGACACACCCGTCGGGTCGATGGCGTCGTGGATTATCGGATGAGCGCATCAAGGAATTGGCCGATGAAGGTCGAGGTTCACGCGGCGTTCCACCCGAAAAAATCGAGTCAATGGCGGAATGGCTTGAGTTACAGGATCAAATCGATGAAAAATTTAATCGCGCTGAGAGACTCGAAGAACAGGCGATAGAGCAGGTATTGACGGCGGCAGACGTTGTCTGTACGACAAATTCGACTGCTGGCAGCGATTTACTTGCGGATATGCAATTTGATACTTTAATTATCGATGAAGCCACACAAGCGACAGAACCTTCGTGTCTAATTCCAATCACCCATGCCAGTCGGGTTATAATGGCAGGGGATCACCGACAGTTACCCCCGACAGTACAAAGTACTGAAGCCGCAGAACGTGGGTTATCAACCACGCTTTTCGAACGATTGGCGAGAGAGTTTGATGAGATCCGATCGTTGTTGACTGTTCAATATCGGATGCATGAAGATATCATGACATTCCCGAGTTCCTATTTCTATAGTGGACAATTACGGGCCCCACCTGAAGTTCGATCACATACTCTTGCTGATCTGGATGCTGATATTCGGAATTTCAGCAATAATCCCGTACTTAGACCTGAACAACCAGTCGTATTTGTCGATACGTCGAATATGGAAGCCAGTGAATATAGCCGACCTGGCTCTACATCATATGAAAACGAAACTGAGGCTCGATATGTCATCAATTGGATCCAAACATATCTCGATAGTGGCATCGACCCGACCGATATAGCAGTCATTTCACCATATGACGATCAGGTCGAACACATACGAGAAACAGTCGATATATCCGATATTGAAATCGATACCGTCGATGGATTCCAAGGTCGAGAAAAGGAAATTGTCATTGTTTCGTTAGTTCGAAATAATCCAGATGGTGATCTCGGATTTCTCACCGAAGAACGTCGATTTAATGTTTCAATAACTCGGGCACGGCGCAAACTCATTATTATCGGCGATAGCCCAACATTACGGAATGGAGATGTCTATCGCTCTTTTATTGAATATGTCGACAATCACGATGCAATAATCTCCACTCCCCCGACCCCAAATCTTCCCTAATAGAACATTAGGATTGTTTCGAGGCTCGAAGTATTTATATCAGGCTATATTGTACCCTCGGTCGCGGAGTGTTTCAACTGTCCGGTCTTTATGATCACCTTGTAATTCAATCCGACCATCTTTGACTGTCCCGCCACAGCCAAAGGAGGATTTCAACTCTGATGCAAGATCATCTAGATCGACACTCCCTTCATCAAATCCTTCGATAATTGTAACTTGTTTCCCATATCGTCGTTCATCAACACTGACTTTGATTTCTTGTGCCTCTTTAGCTACGTCTTCACAGACGCAGAGTTCTTCAGGCAGTCCACACGTTGAGCAGACCTCTGCCATTAAATAATGGTAATTTGTCCATTCAGTTAACTCTTAAGAGGCTATCCTCGTGGATCCCGATCATCAGAGTTAACAAATTGCGATCAATATTAATCGAGTCGTACAGATGAGATATCGCTAATTGCCAAAAGGAGTCACCGTGATAATACTTGTTGTGTCTGATCCTTTAAATTGTCAGCAAATTCCTTGATTATCTTCCCTTCTGCCCGATGAAGGATTTCGCTACACGTGGATTTGGCCATATCACATAATTCCGCAAGTTCGGTTAGTGTGATTTCTCGAGGAGTATCATAATATCCCTCTTCGACGGCGGTCTTGATGAGATCTTCCTGTTTTGCCGTTAGTAATTGTTCATTTGATATCTCTTGTTTTATTTCATTGACCACAAAGGGTATATTGAATTCCTCTAATTGGGCACCGAGTTTCGATAATTTTTCTTGGGGGGCTGTAATTTCCCATTCCGCCTGCCCTTCTTTGATTATAAACGGCATTTCTAACGGTGTCCCTGATCCCTGGATGGGGAACAATAGTAATGGCATCGAGGTTTCAAATTGTACAAGCGCCATTTCGTCACGGCGTTGGAGTATATCAATTGAGAGGATCATGTCATACGAATGCATGTCTGTAATGACAGATCCGATATCTGGCCCGATTATTTCTGCAAGCCCGACACCGGTTTCTTCATCGGCGATGGCCGCTAAAATACGGAATTTCGTGTCGGGGAAATTTCGTGATATCTCGCCAATCCAGATATCACGGGGGATAGTTATCGTTAATTCTGCTCGTGGCATTGTCGTCAGTACGAATATATTCGCGGTGAAACCAAATAATGATTCCGAATATGTTCGCCTCTAATTCAGATTAAAGGGGTCGTGGAACTGTTACAGATTCCAGTATCTATAAGTAACTACGAGTAGTAA
>JBDGRB010000209.1:0-8367 GCA_042218485.1 Halobacteriaceae archaeon
TTGTAATGTCGGACTCGGAATTGGCTGTGACTCGGTTATTTGGTGGGCCAGGTAGCGGGAAGACAACCGCCCTTCTCGATAATGTTGAAGAAATTTTACAACAAGAAGATGTGACGATCAATGATGTTCTCGTCGTGTCATACACTCGAGCAGCCGCTGCAGAGGTCAGAGAACGATTGGCTCAACGCCTGAATGTCAATCCACGGACGCTTCAAGGAAATGTCTGCACGATGCACGCAAAGTCATATGATCTACTGAATCTTTCCCGTGGAGATGTAGTAAGTGATAGTGATAAAGAAGAATTTTGCGAAGAATATGGGGTTGAATATGAAGATGAATACGAAACGGCCGGTCGACGCACGGCACGCTCAACAGCATTAGGAAATAAAATCATAGCGACAAGTCAGTGGTTACAACGGACAAAACGCGAGGTAGCCGATTGGTATGACGTGCCGTTTGAGTGGAACGAGAGTGATGTTCGATTACCACCAGATATAGATCCGAATGCGCAAACCGGAAATAAATATACCCCAACATGGCCAAGTGATGATGATCGACTCGATGTTCCTGAAGCCATTCGAGCGTGGCGAACCTACAAAGGGGAGCAAGAATTGACTGGATTTGCGGATATGCTTGAACGAGTGAAAGGACGCGGATTAGTACCATATGTCGACTATTTATTTATTGATGAATTTCAAGATATCACCCAGTTACAATATGATGTATATCAAGTGTGGAAACCCGAGATGGAACATGTGTTAATCGCCGGTGACGATGACCAAGTTGTCTATGCATGGCAAGGTGCGGATCCACAATTATTGTTAAACGAAAAGGGTGAAGACGTCATATTAGGAACATCCCATCGTTTACCATCGAAAATTCTGGAAGTGGTACAAACTCAGATTCAACATATCGAGGAACGGCAGGAGAAAAATCTCGATCCACGCAAGGAAGGTGGCGCTGTTGAAGCCGTAGAGAGTCCCTCGATGCTTGATCTGGTTCGGAATGTTCGATCTACCGTCGCGGACTACAGTGGAGATATGATGATATTGTTTCGAGCGCGGTATCAAATGTTTCAGTTTATTGACGAATTCATCGACGAAGGTATGCCCTTTACCGTAATGACTGACTCGCGAATGTGGACAGACAGATTGACTGATTATGTCCGTGCAGTCGAAGCAATCGAAAATGATGAACCGATTAATGGACTCCAAGCACAACGGCTTGCGGACATGCTACAGGAGTCAGCATTTGGGACGAATGAACGGGAGGATTTATTTGATGTTATTGATGAAGCACAAGAAGAAATAGACTCTGATGATTTATTGGATGTACACATCCAATCAGAAACGATCCAGAACATCGTCCCGTTTTTCCCGGCCCCTCCAGCTGCAGCAGATATGCTCCGAAAAGTGACACGGTTTCAGCGACAAAGTGTCGAGGCATATTTCCAAGGAGAGTATCAGGGCATGGATCCCGAACGGATCCGTCTCGGTACGATTCATAGTGCTAAGGGTCGAGAAGCAGATCACATTTTCTTATCCACTGATCTTACCGAAAAGGTTGTCGAACACATGGCTGCGATTTCCGATGGTGAGTTTAGTAAAGCAACGAAATCCGTGCCCAAGCTTACTGATAACGAACGACGAGTTTTCTATGTAGGCATGAGCCGAGCCCGAGAACGGCTTGTACTTCTTCAAAATCTCGTTTCAGGGGCGCCAACGTTACCAATAGATGTCCTATTATACAATGAACCGTCCGAACATAGTCTAGATGACGCTCTTCGAACTGATATTCCAGTCCACGTGCATTAACTGAAGAATCGTTGCGACTGTTGGTTTTCATTCATTCTTGGAAGCTACGTCCCATCCCTCTGGAGGGACTGCGAGGGAGCGAGAAGGCCAGCGTAGTTGAGGGAAAACTATTATCAATGTATTATTTTTTGATGAATTGTGTAATTTTCTCAACAACTCGAATGGGAATATCCATCGGAGTGGTAAGGAAATACTGCAATCCCAAGAGTAACCCAGCAAGCCCGAGAAAAACCAAACCAAGGGGATCACCACGTAGTAAATAATCAACCCCTATAATAGCCATCGGGGTGGCCAAAATTACAGTGCCTGCCATCTCCAATATCTCTAGAATCCCCATAATTGCAACAGTTACTTTACTTATTTATCAGGGATGGAAATATACAACTCTTTTTGATTACTACGTGTATTCAGAGTACATGTTTACGGGAATTATTGAACGTACGACGACCGTAAGCGGCACGTCCGTATCCGACGGTGGCCGCCGTATCAGATTTCGCTCACCCTTCCCGGACCTTTCCCATGGGCAAAGTATCAGCATTAATGGAGTCTGCTTAACGGTCGAGGAAAGTAACGAGGACTGGTTTGAAGTGTTTACTGCAACGGAAACGCTCTCAAAGACCTATCTGGATGAACTTGAGAAGGGAGATCTTGTTAATTTAGAACGCGCCCTTCTGGCAACTGACCGTCTTGATGGACATTTTGTCCAAGGCCATGTTGATACAACCATTCCTATAGAAGATATTGAACAAATAGGTGAGGATTGGTTATTCTATTTTGAAATGCCAACACGACACGAACAATATATATCGTCACGGGGATCAGTTGCGCTTGACGGAATTAGTCTTACGGTCGCAGAACTGAATACTGATTCATTTACTGTAACGATTATTCCAACAACCTACGAGGATACAAATTTACATACCAAAAATCCAGGCGATGTCGTGCATTTTGAAGCAGATATACTAGCTAAATATGTCGAACGACAGATAGAACATCATTCTAAATCGGATTCGGCACCAACCCGATGATATATTCGTCGGTAGCGTTTGAGTTTTCGATAAAGAATAAATCCAAATATACCATCGTAAATGAACACAAAACCAATGAATGCAATTCCCATTGGTATACCTTGTAGAGGCGTAAGTCCAACAATCATTTCGAGATTGCTGACAATCGAATTGTAGGTGGCATGAATAATTGCAGCTATGAGCAATCCTTTGACAACAATCGGACCAGCATGCTCTTGATTGAATTTGGCCAATCCAAGATAGTATCCTGCGAAACCTGAATAAATAACATGTCCTGGTCCCGCAAATGTCCGAATAGCAGTGATTTGAAGAGGGCGATATGTCAGACCGGCTGTATTCAATGCAGTTAGATATTGTTGAGCGATATAGAGACTATTTTCAATGGTCGCAAATCCAAGCCCAGCCATTGCTCCATATACTGCTCCATCGATCACGGTATTGAATTGCGGACTTCGATAGGCAAATAATCTAACAGCAAGCCATTTAACGACTTCTTCGATTGGGCCAACAATAATAAAGAAAAACAAGATCATGCCGATAACAGGGATTGCCAAGAACCATCGGGAGAGAAACGAATTCACGACAGCAGCGAAATTGGCAAACAGTAACCCTAATAAAAAAGTGATGACCAAGAGCTTTAACGGCTCATTTGTTCCGACATCACTTCGCCATAGAAATGCGGCAAGACCGAACGCAGGGATTATGGATAACAGAATATAGACTGCAATAAGTGGCCTGTCAAATATGACAACCCCAACTAGGGTAAATTGAGCGACCAGTATTAAGAGTGCCATCAATATAACAATAGACCGGGCAGCCTTCACAATACCAGCATAAATTTTGACTGCCGCACGATCGATGGGTGTCCTGACCTCCCAGTCAACAATATCATATAGATCACGCGACGAATCTACGACTTCTTGAATAGGATCCCGCTTTGAGGACATATAATGCGTGTATTTCGACTGTGATTATAACAGTTTTTTGACCGGTTTAGTCAAGCGTATGAACTACCCCACCCTACTCGCTCACCATTTGCGCAGTTCGCTCCTAGCGGACGGGGAGGTACCCAGCAAAAGTTAAACAGCAGATATATCAGAAAAGTCTTGCAAGATATTGAATGAGGATTATATTGGGATGACATCGACTCGGATCCGGGGCATCTATTCTACTGCACTCACCTATTATTTAGATGAACAGACGACTATTGATATAGTGGATCCATCACCAACCATTGCTGATCGAATGAATGCCGATTATTCAGTTGCTCAAGCGGATATAACAATCACTGCGGATGATGACCGACAAGGCATTCAAATATCTGGATCATCAACCGACCTCGACGCAGTGACGGAAAGCATTACTGATATTGAAATAGATGCATTTAGTTTCTCGGATCCAACACCAAAGGCAGGTATCTATCAGGGTACCGTTACAGATACGATCGGCGCAGGCGCGATCCTTACACTCGATGAAAATGCGACGGGGTATTTGCCATATAACGCCGTAGATGCCTATATAGAAGAAGGTGATACATATACTGTTCAGATACGTTCGCCGTCCCCCCCGTGGAATACCCAGGACCCACGATTGTCGACTCAACTTACTGTCCCTGGACATTTGTTTACGCTCATCAGAAATAAGACATCAAATATCGTTGAGGTGCCAGAGGAAAGTTCTCCGGAAGAATACGATCGAATGATCGATTTATTATCCATTGATGTACCGCCTAACTGGGGAATTTCTTGGCACATACTTGCCGATGAAATATCATTAGATGCCCTTGAAAAAGCACTTGAAGCACAACTTGAGATTTGTCGGACAATCGAAGAAACAATGACCTCTCAGGGATCCGAGTTAGAAGGGAATCACGAAATATTGAAACCCTACAGGACAAATTGGATATGGTTTGGTCGGCAGGCTCGGTTTTTATTAGACGACTTTCGAAATGAGGTTACGCACACGCTTCCAGGTCACCACCGCGTGAAGGCTATTTCAGAAACAGCAAGTCAAGCGATTGATTTTGCAGAGGGTATCCAAGCAGAAATTGAGACGTTCCCGTTTGACGTTATAATATCTCAGTTCGGGCCCCAACAAGGCGATGTAGTGACGATTCATCATGGAAAACCAAACGGGTCATTTATTTCGCTCGGACAAGGAATCGTAACTGATTACTCATCCGAAAATCGGAAAATCACTGTCAAGAGATCAATTAGTGGTGGGGGGACATATGATGCCCTCAATGTCAAACGAGAGAAGGGGGATAAAGCGATTACAAAGTTTAAAGAAAATCGCTGGTGGTATCCAACTGCTTATTATAGCGACGAAGGGGATCTTCGGGGAACATATATCAACATTTCAACACCCGTTGAACTCTATCCGAATCGCATCCAATATATGGATTTATATATTGATGTTATCAAGCACGCCGATGGCACAGTGGAAATTGTTGACAACGATGAACTTCAAGAAGCGGTTGAATCAGACCTGGTCCCAGTAGAAATTGCCGAGGAGGCAGAATCACTTGCAACTAAACTAAAAACCAAGCTTGGAGAATCTTAACTCTGACAAAGCAGATTATGAGTATTACAGTTCTAGAAGTGACTCTCATCATCTGAGTCTGGCCCACCCTCTCCTCTGCCGCCTCGGCCACCTTCATTGCGGTCAATACCCATGAAACTTTCCGGCTGTTCGAGTTCCCAACCGGAACTGCCATCTTCTGCGACCCGTACTGTTACTTCGTTAATAGCATCGAATTCTTTCGCTAAATCGAGTTTGATATTTTGCGCGGTCCGTGAACTAATTCCACAGTTTTCACAGGTTCCACCCAATTCGACAATAACTTCTCCATCGTCGGGATCTGCTTTCCGGACAGCGCTTGTTCCTCCATGCATCTGAATTATTGGCATTTGTTGTGCCAACCATCGCTCGATTTCATCTTTGAGCGTCGTTTGTTCACTCATTTCATATAACCTAAACACTCTAGCCTTGGAAACCTTCGGATTATAGGAGGAAATTACCTCTTACGATACCGTCGAATCCCTTCTATCATGAGGGCAAGACCAGCTATACCCATCCCATAGCCAGGTTGTCCATTGGTTTCAATTTCATTTATAGTAGGCGTTGGTGTCGATGTTTCAGTTGGCGTCGTGGTCGCTGTTTCAGTTTGTGTCTGTGTTGGGGTTGGGCTTGGTGTTGGCGTGACAGTTGTCGTTTGGACTGATGTCGTAGTTGTGGTCGGTGCCAACAGTGGTGGATTTACCTGTGTTCCTGGGCGATCTGGAAACGTATAAATTCGAGCAAATCGTGTCCCATCATCAGCTGATGACCGCCAGCTTGACCCGACAACACACGAACCTGCCTTTTGAGCTGTCCAGAATGAGGCCTTGTCTGGACGGCGCCACCAAGCGATTTCTTTCGGATTTGATGGATCACTTATATTATGGATTTTAATCCCGCCCTGATACCAAGCCGAGTAGAGACGTTCGCCTTCAATATCAAAATTGTGGGCTGTAGTGCGAACTCCACCAAAGGATGGATCCGGCGTTGGGGGCGGTTCAATCGTACCATGGTGCACAATCTGGTCGCCAGTAATATCAAATAAATCGATGCCACCTGGCCCACGTATTTCGTCATTTGAGGGCTCGATATCCCACGCTTCACGACCGACTGCCATTAGGGAAGCATCATCTGAAACAGCCACATAATGAGAATTCCCAGGTAATTGAAACACTTCCCGACTTGTTTCAGAATCGCTGAGTTTTGCTAGTTGTTCCGGTGGATGGGGACTGTGATGCATTTTATGTGAAGGGTTACTTGGGTTGGAAATATCCAATATCCACGTTCCGGCATCCCAGTGCGCTAAAAAGGCCATGTCGTTTTGTACATATACATCATGCAATGTCCACAATCCAAGTGATACATCAGCCCAAGCACTGTCATACTCTTCAATTGACCATGATCCAATTCGGGTCGGTTTCCCAGAAATATCAATAATATAGATTTGCCGACCAGTATCTGTATTTCCTGTTAAAAAGACCAAATGATCTTTAATGTAAGCATTATGAATCGGATAATTCGTCGAATAAAAATCGACTAGCGTCGGTGATGATGGAACGGATACATCGTATATAGCGGCTCCCTGAAGGGCAGATTTTTGTTCATTGGCTGGTCCTACGACAATCAAGCGATTATTTGACACTTTGACATCGAAAATATCGGAGAGGGGCCCTTTATCTCTGTTCGAAAGGATGTTTTTTCGTTGGGCGACAATCGACGGTTTCGAGGGGTTATCAACATCTATAACAGTAAAGCCATCCGTCGTCGCAACATACACAAACCGATTATTATTACCGACAACAGCCTCTTTCGCCCCTGGGACTTGGATAGATCCATATGGCGAATATGGCTTTTTCGCCGACACTCGCCGATTTATAGTAACTCCACTAATAACACTTCCTGTAACCAACTGCATTAATTCGCGGCGTTTCATAACCTACTCAGGTCCAATATTAATATCCAAGGCCTGGGTTTCCTTCATTGCTATGATTAGTGCTCCAAATAGAACTGGGTTTTTCACCGATGGCGACTCAATCTTTGGCACTGAACTGAATAAATAATTATCAATCCGATCTGAAATTTGGTCGATAACTACTGGATTATTCCTTGCGACACCCCCACCGATAACAATTATCTCCGATCCATATGCGTGTATACAGTTTGCAACGCCGATCGTATTATATTCGTGAAAATCTTCGAGAACCCTCCTTGCCAAGGGATCATCGGGATTTGCAAAAATTTGAGGAGCTTCGAGTGAATTAGATTGGACCGGCAACGTTGTCGAAAATGACTCAGATTCATAGATATACTGAGCATATTTTGGCAAATTCTTGCCGCTACAATAAGCTTCCCAATGTCCATCGATTCCACAACTACAGGTAATCGGGTGTGATGGATCCATCATGAAGTGCCCTATTTCGGAACGGTTGTATTGATTTTCTGTCACGATTTGGCCATCAATACTGAACCCACCACCAATCCCGCTTGAAATCGTGATGTAGCCGACATTACTCTGCGATGTTTCATACATGGCTGCAATTGCTCCTGTCACACCATCATTTCGGATCCGAACAGTAGCGTTGGAAAATGTCGATGTAATTGTTTTCCCAAGTGGGATTTCATCTATTTTTTCTGGAAAGGTCGGTGGTTGATATATAATACCCGCTGAAGAATTACATCTTCCCGTCGTTCCGATACCAACAGTTGCTATTTCTTCGGATTTAATACCCTCTTGCTCACAGGCTTCAAGTATATATGACGTGATCGTTCGAGCGATACTTTCTCCGGTTCCTGATGTTGGGGTTTTTTGCTTTACGATGGGTGTGGGTTCTCGTATCTGAGATTCAATAGCAACACGGGTATATGTGGCGCCAATATCGAGTGCAACAGCATAGACCATATGCTCAGTCCCAAATGGAAGGGGTATACTCTTTTACTTGGTGGTGTCTACAGGCGGGGAGCAGGCC
>JBDGRB010000165.1:0-2960 GCA_042218485.1 Halobacteriaceae archaeon
TGTCCGACTAATCCACGGGAAGAAGCCTCGGGGCTTGACCCCGAGGCGGTTCACGGACGACTATTTCTCCCTTATGTAGTATACTGGTGATTTTTCTCACTATCTTTCTCCCACATTGATATTGTTGATGCAATGTCCGGACGTGATTACATGGATATGGCGATATTTATTTGGATTCCCAGTAAAGCGCATCTTCGTGGACGGTATCCCAGTAGGATTTTGCTTCGCTGCCACCATAATTTGTGATTTGTTTGTCCGGGCCATCCCAGAATCCTTGCGCGTTCATTGGATTAAATGCGTAGACCAACGGTTGATCTTTTGCGATATATTGGAGAATATTAGTTATTATTTGTACGGCCTTTTCTCTATTAGTCGTCGTTTTTGCCCTTTCTGCCATTTTTGCCAAGTTTTTGTCAGGATAGTATCCATACGCATTGAAGTTACCCCGTTTTGCATGGGTCGCAATGACGGTACCCGTGGGATCATATGGTGAATAACTAAATCCCAAACCGACCAAGAGATCCCAGGACTTTTTGGAGACTGCTTTATCTCGTGGCCCCCAGTTGAATACTGCTGGTGTGTCCCATGCTATCTTTTGTGATTGCGGCGCAGCGTCCACACCTTCTGCAGGATAAAATGTATAAAAGTAATTGAAAAGAAGATTTGCCAATCCTGTTGTTTCCATATTGACTTTGATACCTGCCTTCTCAAGTCGTCGTTTGAGATATTGGGCTTTGAGTTGAATGATGTTTTTCCCACCTCTCACGACGGCCTTGAGTTCTACTTGGTTGCCTTCAGGACCAACGAAGGTATCACCGCTATAGCCATAATCAGATGAGGTACCTTGCTCCAAGAGTTCTTTTGCTCGGGAGATTGTCCATTCAGGTGTATATAGCTCATCAGGATAATAGGGACCCCAATTTGGATGAAGCGTTCCTTGGACGCCGCCTTTGCCATTCATGATTTCGTTCACAATTGTTTCTCGACTATAGAGATTTGCAAGTGCATAACGTACCTCACGATTACGAAGTGGTTGCCAAGCATTTGCCCGTTCATTTATAGTCAGGAAACCGGAGAAACCGACATACTTATCGGTTCGAACAGCAACATCTTCATTCGCTTTGAATTCCTCAATTTTTCGAGATGGGATTTCATCAGTATAATGAATTTGACCGGCCTTGAGAGCAGATAATTTGGTTGTACCCGCATCAAATACCTGCATGGCATGTTCATCAAAATACGGAGCCTCTGAATAATCAAGTTCATACCGTGGGTCATCAGCCCATTTCCGTTTATAATAGTTCTCATTGCGGGAAAAGACAATAACCGACTGGCGATTCCAATTTTTGAGGTCATATGGACCTAAGTTGCCATTGAATTTACAGTTGACCACGGCAGGATCCTGATTGAGTCCGCTCACATCCTGTGTATCTGCGTACTCATTAACGATTTCTTTTGGAATGGGGTAAACAATTTTAATATCATTCTTATAAAACATAAACGGTCGTGGTTGGGGAAGATCGGCTTCGAGGGTGAGTTTCCCTGTTTTGCGGAATTTGATGGGTTCGCCTCCAACCGTGAAAAAATATGAAAATACATATGGATACCACGCTGTTTTTGGATGCATTAATTCCGTAATACTTCGCATATAATCTTCAGCTGTCAGTTGTCCCCATGGTTCACCCCATGAAAGATTTGGTCTGAGTTTATACTCGATACGATCAAAGCTGTCTGACAATTCCCACTTTTCAAACCATTCCGGATAAATTGTATTTTTATCGACTGTTCCACAACCACCGTCAAGTAGATTAAAGAGTCTATCCCATGTGGGACCACTCCCAATTTTAAGAGGGTTGAGACTTCGTGCTTCTTTCGTGGTCCCTTCGATGAATCGGCCACCTACAGTTGGACCTTGTTTGGACGGAGGAGTCTGTGTTGTTGTACCTTCTGGAGTTTCCGTTGAAGTTTGAGTTGGAGTTTCCGTTTGCTGATTGCCTCCACCGCCACATCCGGCTATCCCTGCAGCACCGGCTGCACCAAGATATTTCATCAATTTCCGACGATCAACAGCATGCTTGTTACCATGTGGCATGATACTATACAAGTATCAGGCCCAAACCTAATGTAAGAACCCCCTTTTATGAACGGGTGCTTCTTAACTTAATTTATACGTTTGTTTACTCGAAGTCGGGAATTATTCCATGGCCTGGCCCGGAAATCTCGTGAGTTGGCCCCCTGTCAATAGTAGTGACATCTGTTTCATGAAAGAGATTTCCATCAAGGTCGATATAATTAAATCGACCATTGCCGGCCACTAGATGTGCACTGGTATGGATACCGATGGCACTTTCAAGCATACATCCAATCATGAGTTCAAGATTAGCGGCTGTAGCAATTGCACTAATATCCACAACCGAAAGTAGACCGGATTTTCCGAGTTTTGCGTTGATTATATCAGCGGCTTGTTCACGAACGACATCGATTGCGTCGCCAGGCGTGAATACTGTTTCATCAGCTGCAATTGGAATATTGACTCGTTTGCGCGTATCGGCAAGCCCTTGTAAATCAGATTTGGGTACCGGTTGTTCGATAAGGTCTAAAGAAACGCCACGATCAGAAATTTGTTCAGCGAATTTAGCTGTTTCTTTCGGTGTCCATCCTTGATTTGCATCAACCTTCAAGGAGGCATTTGGGGCTGCCTCAGCAACAGCAACGACACGTTCGATATCGTTATCAACATCATTTCCCGTTTTTATCTTTAGATGTTCAAATCCTTGAGAAGTCGCTTGATTTGCTTGCTTGACGGCTTCTTCTGGTGTCATGATGCCTATCGTCATATCCGTTGTCACAGGCTCTGGCTTCCCACCAAAGAGTTCCGCGAGGGCGATATTTTGTTCCCGACAGTATGCATCCACGAGAGCCGTTTCAATGGCAAATTTTGCTGATGGGGCTCCTGCAAA
>JBDGRB010000165.1:3060-8359 GCA_042218485.1 Halobacteriaceae archaeon
ACCGATAACGAAATAATTTCACTCATTTGTCGCAGTTGTTTCAGAGAGTGTATTTGAAGCTTCGAGGCTATCGAAATAATTCTGAACAACTGACAAGAGGTCACCGGATCCACTATCCGTAAATACATTTACAACGGGAATTTCACGTGTTGAAGATTCCGCTTCCGGATCACCCCAAGTTGAAATTCCAATCACATCTGCATCAGAAAGTTCTTCGATTAGTCGAATTTCTTTCGAGATGCCTGCGATATCGAACATTTCAAAGTGCGTTCGTTTCTCACGATCGGGATCGTCTGCGAGGACAACGGCATCTGGCCATGCACCATGGAGAATCGATAGTGTGACACCCGAGTAGGCCCGATGTGTGAGACTCCCTTGCCCTTCTACGAGAACGAGATCGTGGTCGGCCCCAACCTCTTTGACCATATCTTCCACTACACCAGCAGTAAAATCCGACGGGATACGGTCGACGACTGTGCCAGCTTGAGCACCAACCATAATACCGGTCTGTCCTGTCGCTACCCATCCAACATCAATTCCTGCCTCTCGGGCTGCCTGATAGAGTTCTACAGTGGTCGTCCGTTTTCCTACTGCACAATCTGTCCCTAACATCAAAACAATATCGGCATCGATGTCATCTACCGATCCATCACTGACACGCATATCATCTTCCGCAGGCGGTTTCCGGACATCCAATAACTGAACATTATGTTTTTCAGCAAGCTCTTTCCAATACTCATCCTCGCTTAGAAAAATATGTAATCCTGAAACGACATCACATCCTGCTTTGATCGCCGTTTCAATATCGGTGACCCACGAATCGGGAAGTGTCCCACCAGCGGTCGCAGCCCCGATAGCAAGGACTTCAGCCTCAGACGCTATTTCTAATGCCTCCGAAACAGACGCCACGATCGGGATATCGGGTGCATCTTGTCTCCCCAAAACATCGGCAGGCGATTCTCCTGCCGTTTCTGAATCAACGACAGCACGTGCATCGAAAATTTCGCTATGTAACACAATTCCGTTCGCTGTCTTTCCTCCAGTACGGCCAAACTCACCTTCTGCGAGAATGACCGCCGGCGCTGGGGTATTCAATGCCGTGCGTAAATTTTGCATGCGTTCTAATACGATATTTCAACCTTAATAAATACAACCTGCCATGGAGGGTCGATATAACTACTTGGTCGTAATTGATATCGTCTCAATAAATATCTTGGCTGAATTACTACTTTTACTCACAGAAATTCGAGGAGAACACCCACGAGTTCACCTTTGGGAGAAGGTCAATAACCTTCTTCATTACTCACTTGGAAAAGTACTTGTGGTCTGTAATTAGTCGATAAATACAGGATTTCGGATCGTAAGGCCAGACAGGAGAATCCTCTGGACGTAACGGCGAAGGAGCCTAAAATGAACTGGATTTATGATATCTAACATCTTGGTCTCATTTATGTTTACCTGCTTATTCCAAACTGGATTCGGAAAAGAATTGTTGGGATATTTATCTGACCAGCGGATTTACCCGCTTCTCTCAATAATTTTGATAATTAATGGGGACGCTTTTCTATTGATTTGATTTTCATATTATATATACTGAAAGGAAGTGGAGGAAAATCCCTAGTATAATAGGGGGTTGAAATACAGTGTAAGTCCATCTATGTAGGTTTATGGACGGAAATTCTTTGTCCGAAGAGCAACGCTCTGATGTTGAGGGGTTCGTAACCGAGTGGTTAAGTGACAATCGCATTCCTGGTGCAGCAGTCGCCGTTACCGATGCAGACGGTATTTTGTTTGCTGATGGATTTGGTGCTCGGAAACTTGATCAAAATGAACCAGCGACCGAAGATACTCTGTTCGGGATTGGTTCGAGTTCAAAGTCCTTTACTGCCTTAGCTATTATGCAGTTAGCAGAACAAGGAGAACTTTCTGTTAATGATCCTGTTGATGAGTATGTGGGATATTTATCGGATGCCCCAGGAGATCCCATCACGGTCAAAGAACTTCTGACGCACACATCTGGTATGCCCTCTGATGGATCCGCTGGACCATTGGTTACGAGACCGCTTGGAATCGGCCATATCGAGGTCCCCCTTTCTAGTCGAGATGACTTTCGTCGTCATATTGAAGGATCGGTTGATCGTCGGGTCACCGACCGAGATACTTTCTTTTATTATAACTCGGGATATACCATTCTAAGCCATGTCGTCGAAGCAGTCGCTGATGATTCCTTTGAGAATTATGTAGAGGATAATATTTTGGATCCATTGGATATGGATCGCTCAACTTATTCTCAAGAGGACTTTGAAGACGAAGAAGATCGGATGACCCCATATGTCAAACAGGAAGAAAATACTACAGAATCGGGATTCCCATTTGATCCCTTAATTCAGGGCCCGGGTGGGCTTGTTAGTTCGGTCAAAGAGATGGCAGCATACACACGAATGTATATCAATAACGGATCATTGGGGGATGAAACTCTACTGAGTGATGAAGGTATTGAGGAAATGAAAACTCCTGAGTCGGTGTTTGGATCCCGTATTGATGGGACCGATGTGGAATATGGATATGGAATCATGGCTCAGGATTTCCTCGATGACCGCCTAATTGGCCATGGTGGATCAATCGCCGTTTCGAATTTCTGGTTTGGATATCTCGAAGATGCCGAACTCGGTGTCGCTGTTGGGTGTACTTCGACACCAGATGCACATCCACAAAGTGTCGGTCCAGCAGTCTTAGCGCTACTTCAAGGGGAAGAACCAAACGAAACTGTTCCCTATTATAAACTCGTCGAACAACTCGAACGGGTCACGGGAACATATGGAACCTACCGTGATATCGGGAGCGCTGAAATTGAACGCGAAGGGGGAACGTTAAATTTCACCCAACAATCTGGACTTGGTACATTCGAATTGTCTCTTGTTCCTGACACGTTCGAAGATGATGTACTAATCTGTAAGACAGTTATGGCATCAGGCATGGAACATCCAGTTAGGTTTGAATTTGACGACGATGATGTCTATTGTTATTTCGAGCGGTCCCGTTACGTGAAAGAATAATCGATTGTCCCTATCATATTTGTTATTCATCCATGTCACAACAAGCCCAATTTACTATAGACGACGCCCTTGCATTACGACCGCCCTCTCCACCCGCCTGGAATGATGATGGAACACGAGTGAGTTATCCACAATTAACTGATGGTGAGACAATCCTTGTAACCCAACAAGTAGAGGAATTTGATACAACCGATTTGTCCATGACTGATACAGATAATAACGGTGAGCAATTAGTTGGTGATGTTTCTGATCATGCATGGCGACCGAGCCATCCAGAGACAGTTGCCGCCATCCATAACGGTGATATAGTGCTTTTTGACGCCGCTACCGGTGATAGTGAATCCTTGATAACTTCGAATGGCGAACATAGCTCACTCGCTTGGCATCCTGACGGGCGCATTCTTGGGTATGTGCGCGATGGCTCATTGTGGCTTCATGATGTCGAGACGGGTGAGACACGGGAAATCGATAATGGGATTGCCGGTCCAATTAAATGGAACGACGAAGGAACCCATCTCGCCACATTAACCGAGGGTACAGAAACATCTGCCCTTACTGTATACACCTTTGATTGCGACGATGGTATTCCTGATATTAAAAGTCAACTCTCAGGTTTAAGTACTGACCATCCAAGAGATGACCCACTAGTCGCATGGGAACAAGTTCCCACGCCAGGGGATGCGCTTATCGGCAATCAATTCGTCTGGGCAGGTGATTATCTCGTTTATTTAGAAGAGATAGATGGAATCGATCGCACATATCGTGCTGTCAACCCAGCTACTACGGATTTAGGATCTCTTGGATCCCCGATTCTTACTGAACATGATGAACGTGGGCTTAGCTTTCCTTCAATTGTCGGTCATAAGAATGACAAAGTTGCGGTAACTGCGGCGCCGAACGGTCATTTCCATATTTTTGTAGTCGATATCCCAACGCGAGTAGAAGCTATTGATATTGCGGATCCTGGATTTGACGGCACAGGTATATTGGAGGTTACGTCAGGTTTGTTTGAGGCACGTGGTGATATCGAAGAGGATCCGGCCTGGAATTCATCAGGAAATCGCTTGGCATATGTGACAAACGAAAAAGATGTCGGCGAACGCCATCTTACCGTGGCAACGATTGAGAACAACGCTGTAACGGAAAAGATATGTTTTGATGAAATTTCGGGGACAACTATCCATCCTACTTGGGGTGATGAACGAATTGCCTGTCTCCGAGCTGGTAGGACCGATCCTACAGGCGTTCATGTTTTTGATGTTGCTACCAACGCGGTCAAACGAGTTTCGACAGGTCATGAAACTCCAGAAACACTTTCGTGGTTTCCGGATCCAGAACCAGTTTCCTTTGAAAATAGCCACGATGGTAACACAGTCTATGGCTATTTGTATACTCCGCCAACTGCGAGTTCAGGTGATGATCGACCGGCTGTCGTGTGGGTCCATGGTGGCCCGGCACGACAAATGCGCCGTGGATTTCATCATAAACCTGCCTATGGTCTCTTTCATATTTTCAATCATTTACTCATCGATCGCGGCTATGTAGTTCTCGAAGTCAATTTCCGACGAGGTATTGGATATGGTCGTGATTTCCAAACGAGTGCCCATTATGACATTGGAAATTCCGATGTTCAAGATTGTGCCGATGCGGCTACGTTTCTTCGAGATCATGATATGGTCGGGGATACTGTTGGACTCTGGGGAATTAGCTATGGTGGGTATATGGCCAATGCCGTGGCGACAAAAACAGATGCCTATGATTGTGCAATTAATATTGCAGGGCTGTGGGATTGGCGAGACTGGGTACGGAATGTTACCGAGGTAACATGGGATGCCAGAGTATATGGTCCACTCTTTGGTGGCCATCCTGATGATCCTGATCCAGATGTCGAACAACGGTATCACGATGCCTCCCCCTGTGATCATATTGAGGGATTAGATATTCCACTGTTTGCGCTCCATGGGACCGATGATGCTAGTGTTCCCTTCAATCAAATGGATCGCCTTGTGACAGAAATTGTTGAGCATGGTGCTGATTTTGAAATGGCATATTATCCAAATGAAAACCATCTTTTTGAAAAACCTGCAACCTGGCATGACAGCCTTGGTCGAATACTAACCTTCTTTAATAAACACCTTCAGTCCTGACAATTATCTGTAATAGATAAATTCGTATTATCTATAATTTTTCTCCACATAAGCGGCCACCGCACTCCATAGTATTGAAAGATAACGGAACTGACT
>JBDGRB010000201.1:0-8334 GCA_042218485.1 Halobacteriaceae archaeon
ATTCGCTATTTGCTGAGGCTTGTGAAGATCTCGGAATCGCAATTCATTCAGTTCCAAATGCACGAAATTCGGAGCCGTATAATAATCGAGACCAGTGTGTCGGATATGGAACTTGCCAGCCAGTATGTCCGTCAAGCGCAAAATATAGTGCCGATTCGACTATTGAAAGAGCCTCTCAAAAGGGAGCTAAAATCATTACCCAAGCTCCGGTTCAAAAATTAGAACATGACAAGGCAGGGGACGAAATTACTGCCGCTGTCTATATATCAGCAAACAATACGATACAAGAGCAAGAGGCTGATGAATTCATTATAGCGTGTGGCGGCGTCGAAACACCACGATTACTACTCCTTTCATCGTCATCTGAATACCCAGATGGGTTGGCCAATTCGAGTGGATTGGTTGGGAAATTTTTCATGGACCACCTTTTTGCTGGTGTTGGTGGCCGACTAGATATGCAAACAGGATATAATGAAATTGGATTCAATACTAGCGAATCACACCAATTTTATGATCGTCAAAACGGTGATCGAGGAGCAATTAAACTCGAATTTCTGAATTATACTGCGCCAACTCCAGTCACAAACACGCCCATCGAGGATGCTCTCACAGGAAATACATGGGGGGATGAGTTACAACAATCGCTGAAGGAAAAATACGGAAACCACATTGCCGTTGGCGCATTGATCGAACAGCTACCAAACGCTGATAATCAAATTCGACTTTCCAAAAGCCAAACTGATGATCATGGAAATCCAGTCCCTGTTATCGATTGGAATATCGATGATTTCACTAAACAGACAATTAAACGAGCGAATGAAATCCAATCTTCAATATTGGAGGCTCTGGATGCAGATATAACCTGGAAGATCGGGCCCAAGGATACCGGACCTGCTGCCCACCATATGGGAACCACTCGAATGGGGACGGATCCAAACCACAGTGTTGTGAAACCTACATTACAAACGCATGATATTGATAATTTAAGTATTGCCTCAAGTAGCGTGTTTCCCACAGCAGGTGCAATGAATCCCACGTTGACAATCGCAGCGTTGGCATTAAAAACGGCTGATCACGTCGATGAACGTTTGTGAACCCCTGGATACTTATTCGTCGCTATTTCTTGCGTTACTCTTCGCAGAAGAGATCTCCACCTCGAAGATTAGGTAAATCCAAGAGCAAACAAGTCAAGTAGCACAAAACAGAAACACGATATAGAAGAAATGCGGGTAGCATTAACAGGTACTCCAGGTACAGGGAAAACGACGGTCAGCGAACATCTCGATACTTCGTTAGAAATATATCACCTTAACGAAATCATTGAGGAGCATGGATTTATCAGTGATACAGATTCCAAACGGAATAGTGATATACCGGATTTACAAGCGTTACAAACGTTTTTAGCGGAAAAAGATGACATTCTTTTTGAATCTCATTTAGCTCATTATCTACCAGCAGACAAGTATATCGTCCTCCGCTGTGCTCCTCCCGAAATCAAAACACGGTTACAACAGAAATCCGAATCTGATGCATCTATCGAAGAAAATGTTGAAACTGAAATGCTTGATATTATTCTCCAAGAAACTGTCGAGAAACGTGATCCAGAACAGATTTTCGAAATCGATACCACTAATTCCACGCCCAACACCGTTGCAAATGAAATAAAAGCAATTATTGATGGAAACCGGGATCCATCCTTTGGAACAGTTTCATTTGCAGAATATATATGACGCTTGATCGATTCCGTCCCTACGCTACCCGTGTTATTTCACCCATCGTTACATATTTAGAAAACACATGGGTTACGCCCGATACTATTAGTGTCATTTCCCTCCTATTAGCGATTAGTGCTGCTATATTATTCTATTATGGAGGACAAGTACCAGTCTTATATTTCGGCGGTGGGTTATTGGTATTTTTAAATGGCTGGTTGGATATCTTAGATGGAGCCCTTGCAAGAGAACTTGAACGCGATTCGCGGGCCGGAGATTTACTTGACCATGTAATTGATCGCTACGCAGATTTATTTATGATCACAGGGCTTGCAGCGGGAATCGGGCGATATGATCTCGGAATCGCAGCAGTTACAGGTGTGTTCATGACCTCCTATTTAGGGACACAGGCTCAAGCAGTCAATTTAAATCGTGTGTATGCGGGGTTGTTGGGTCGCGCTGACAGAATAGCGCTTATAGCTATTGTATCAGCTATAGCAGCGGTTCGCCCGACGATGCTGGATGTCTCACTCATAGCAATATTACTCATCTTTTTCGCTCTCGTAGGTCATATAACAGCCCTTCAGCGATTTGTAAGTGCCTGGCGAGCACTTTCTTGATGTAGCGAACACTTTATGGAGCAGGATAGTCAACTAGAAATATGGTCCAATGTGAGATGTGTGGCCAAGAAACTGAGTCGCCAAAAACCGTCAAAGTAGAAGGCGCAAAACTTCAGGTCTGTTCTGATTGTACCGATTTTGGAACTGAAGTGCAAACGTCCGAGAGTAGTTCTAGTTCGACCAAATATTCTACATCTTCAGAGGAATCAACCACTTCAACTTCATCCTCTTCACAGCAACAACAGTCCTCACAATCAGGGCAGCGAAGTACTGATTTGTTCGATGAAATGGATGAAATTACGCCTGATTATGACCAACGAATTCGAAATGCCAGAGAAGCAAATGATTTGAGTCAAGCAGATCTAGCTGATGAAATTAATGAAAAAGCAAGTCTAATTCGTAAACTGGAGCGAGGAGAGATCCTCCCAAGTGATAATGTGCAGAAAAAGCTCGAACGTCGATTAGATATTTCACTGACAGGCTCTGCTGGGAGTGAAGATGAAGAATGGTCTACTGAGGGGCAGGGAGAAGGGTTAACGTTAGGCGATATGGTCGAACGAAAAGAGTAGGATTAGTTTCCGCGATTTGATCCGGAATCCCTGATGTACTTCACACCCTAGGACCATCGTTGATATACGAATGTTGATCATTATTAATCTCAAAGCATATGATATTGATCCACAGACAATCATAGATGCTATATCCAATACTGAAATACCTCAACACGTTACTGTTGGAATCGCTGCCCAGCCGATGGATATTCCTTCGTTAGCGACCAGTGATATTCCTGTGTATGCCCAGCATATCGATCCCATTTCTCCGGGTAGTTATACAGGAAGTATTCTCCCGAAACATATTGCCCGAGCAGGGGCTACAGGGTCATTGTTGAATCATTCTGAGAAACGCCTGAAATTAGCTGATATAGAAACAGCCATCACTCGAGCACAGACAGTTGGTCTTTCTACAGTCGTGTGTGCAAATACACCCGCCCAAAGCAAGTCAATCAGCGTTTTTGGCCCAGATGCAATCGCCATAGAACCGCCGGAATTAATCGGGACTGGAACCCCTGTTAGCAAGGCAGATCCTGACCTAATCGAAGATACCGTCGATGCCGTACAGACGATAGATGAAACTATTGATGTGTTTTGCGGAGCGGGAATAAGTTCTGGCTCGGATGTCAAGAAGGCAGCAGAATTGGGTGCCGAGGGCGTCTTAGTTGCAAGTGGCATTGCTAAAGCGGACAGTCCCCCTGAGGCATTACAAGAATTGGTCTCAAAGATGTGAGCGGGCTTGGAATCTGACCTCGAGATACTCGACTTGTTCTGTCAATAGGAAGATGGCTATTGAAATATATTCCATCTATTCTGATTCTTGAAGAATCGAGAAATGGATATGATCATCAGTATATAGGATACTAGGTTCATTCAACCGGGCGATATATCCAGTTTTTGTTTGTGATAGCGTATTATCGACATGGATATTCACAATATTGCCTATTTCTTGAACGACTGGCGAATCTTGTGCCGCCCCACATCGATAAATCGTTATAAGCTCCTGTTCGTTGGCACCATATACTACAATGTGTGCGTGATTTGGAAGCTGCCATTTCCCGTTATCGATTTGGGGTAATTTTATCATGATAAATTCATGAATCGAAGTCCCTTATTTGGGAATTGTTATTTCAATTAGATAAAGGGTAGGTGACGGGCGGTCTAAAGCGACCAATATAAATTGCGTTGTAGCGGCCCAGAATTGACTGAGTGGGCCATGAGCCACAAACTTCCACCGAAGGTCGCCCGTTTTTGGTGCAAGACCGAAGACAGTATTTCCACTCAAGACATTAACATGTCCGTTTTCGACCTTTATTTCCGGATATGCTGGCGAGAAAAATCTACTCCGAGATTGGACATCAAAACGCCATTGTTCGGATCCAGTCGATCTCTTTGCAGCGACAATATTTCCTTCTTGTTCCAAATATACAAATTTATTCCCGATACTATGTGGGAGCATAGTGGTGGTCCAGAGAACATCCCCCGAGGAAGTATCTAATACATATGTATCCGCCTCAATACCTGCTGTCAGGATATATACTTCTTGTTCAGTTCCTAATAATGGATATGCCCGAGGCCCGGATCCTGTAAAGGACCGCTTCTGCTTGCCCGTATTGACATCAATGCCGACCGTTTTCGGTGATCTTCCCGCAACGTGTTCACTCCCCGCTATAACTGTCTCCCCAAGTATCATAGACGGTCCCCAATGAAAATCGAGGGGATAGAACCATACTTTCTTGCCTGTCTTCCGATTGAGTGCATAGACACCTTGTTTTCGCTTATTTGACGAGTGAAGAATTCTCGTTATGACGTAATTTTCTGTTAGCCCGGTCACCCGCATCAATGAGGCGCTCACAAGTTCCCAAATTATTTCGCCAGTATCTCGATCGAGTGCTATAAGTCGATATGTATTTTCACTCTGTTGGATTGCAAACACATTTGTGGTGCCTATATGTGGGGCTTCGATAATATTCGACTTTGACCACTGCTGGGTGAGTGAATTAACAAGTAAAGCATATAATTGCCCATCATTCCGGCGAGCAAATAATTGATGTCCATCTTTTGATAGATCTGTAATTCCGGAATATCGACTGCTTGTTATCGTTCCAGAATCGTTATCTAACGCGATAACAGATCCATTAGTGAGATAACTCTTGTCGGACGTAATTATTGGAAAATCGTCTAACTTCTGGGGTAAAGAGTATGTCCACCGAGTCGTTTGCTTATACGTGGGATCTTGGGAAAATGTCTGGCAACCAGCCAACACACTACATAATCCACAGCCACATATCCGACAAAATGCTCGACGATGCATTGTGAGTATCATTCGAAGAGGACAATAATAAACTACATGTATGCGATTTCGATAGGATGTGTAATGATCGAAGATCTCTATTCTTTGTTTAACTATCTCAATGGGTCAAAAGATGTTGATTGAATTTATCTTCTGAAGTCTCGATCGCATCTGCAAGGACCTCACATAATTCCGATTTGTTTATCGTTTTTCCACAAGCTTGGTATGGTTGTACTTCGTTGGAAGATTCATTTTCCCCAGCGCGGGCAGGAGCAGATGGGCTGATTATGATAGTTTGATCGCTTTGATTAGCAATTTTGATGTTTGCTTCTGTATTTGTATAAACGTCATTTCCCCCGACGATTGTCACATCGGTTCCAGCAACGATTGAGGCCATCTCCTGAAATTCCTGATCGCTAATCACAGAATAGGGCGATGTCGTAATTACCTCACATCCAAGTGATTGTGCGAAATTTGCAACTTCTGCACCTTCGGGAACGATACCAACTGTTACATCAAATCCATGCGCATCCAAAGCTGCGATTAAGTCACTATCGTTTTGGCTTGGAATAACATGGATATGCCCTTCCAGCGAGTTAGTATGGTCAGGTAACGATGTCACATGTGGCGTATTTGTAACAGGGTTTTCAACCACAGTCGCTGGTGTATTAAATGCTGATCGAATAATATCTGAGGTGAGTACTTCTGTCGGTGGTCCTGAGGCTATAATTGATCCTCCAGATAAAACGATCAATTCATCACAAAATCGGGATGCTAAGTTGAGATCATGAATCGCCGCAAGAATTGTTTTCTCCTTCGCGGCAAATTCAGATATCATCTTCAATGTTTTAATTTGATGATTTATATCTAAACTTGCAGTAGGTTCATCCAGTAGTAGTGCGGCGGTATCTTGGGCAATCGCCCGAGCCAAGAAAACTCGCCGAGTTTCACCACCGCTTATTTCAGTAATTTTTCGGTTTTCAAATTGAGCAGTTTGGGTTTGCTCTAATGCTTGCGTTATCTTTTCAGCGTCTGGATCTCGACCAATCCTGGGCCGTTGTGGATGGCGACCCATCCCAACGACTTCACGAACTGTAAAATCGAACCCAATATTGGGATTTTGTGGGACAAGTGCAACTCGTTGACTCACTTCTTGGGACGAAAGCTCTGCAATCGATTGTCCAGCTAAGCGAATCGATCCGCTATTGGGTGTAAGAATGCCCGCAATACAATGTAATACGGTCGTTTTACCAGCCCCATTTGGTCCGACGATTCCGACTAATTTCCCTGACTCAATATTAAACGAAATTTCGTCGAGAACATCCGTTTCAGAATATGAAAATGAAATGTTGGTAATATTGATATTCATAGCTCATATACCTCCTGATTTCGAAGCAGATAAATGAAAAAAGGAGCACCTACAAACGCTGTTACAACACCGACCGGCAAGCCTTGAGCGATAGTTCGAGCTAAAGTATCGGCAGCTACGAGAAAAATTCCACCTGCTAACGCACTCGTTGGAAGGAGTATTCGATGATCGGGACCCACAAGTAATCGCATGATATGTGGAACAATCAAGCCGACAAAACCAATTACACCGACGAACATCACGGCTCCAGCAGTAATTATACTTGCTATACCAAGTAGCAAGCGCTTCGTCCATTCGACTTCTAATCCTAGTGCATGTGCATCTTCTTCACCTAACATCAGTATATTGAGATCACGGTGAAATAAATAGAGGATTATAAACCCCATTACAACGACAGGAATAGTTATTTGTACTTCCACCCAATCCGAATTGCGAAGACTCCCCATTAACCAAAAAAGAGCATCTCGGAGTGCATGTCGTGGACTTGTTATTAAGAGAAACGATACTATGGCGCCAAGAAATGTTTGAATGGCGACACCAGCAAGTAATAACGTAGCTACTGGGGTTCGCCCATTCGTTGTTGCGATCAAATACACCGCAAAGGCGGCAATGATCGCTCCGATAAACGCAGCAAATGGGATACCAAATGGAAGGTCGAGTTGCGTCGTAATAATTGCCACTGCACCAACTGCTGCTCCAGAGGACACGCCGATAATTGAGGGATCAGCCATCGGATTTCGGAAAAATCCTTGCATAACTGCCCCCGCTGTCGCCAGCCCAATACCAACGATAGCTCCCAACATTATTCGAGGTAAACGTAAATGAAGCACGATAATACGATTTGTTCGGGTCGTAGAATAATGTATTACTGGCAGTGGATCCAATAGAATTTGAATAACTGATACCGTACTAATATAAACAGGTCCAATCCGGGCACTAACAGCCATAACTACAACCAGTATCAGGGATAGCGAGAATATCCAACCACTAATCTTGATGTTTTCCCGAACCATTCCCACTAATACAAATCAGGTTGTATTAGTTAAATATTTATTGAACAAGTCCAGAACGTTCAATATATGCGTACTTACTTAGGTGTTCTATTAGCCGTGTTGCTCATCGCTTCATCAGGTGTTGGATCAGTTGCTATGAGCAGTTCAGATGATTCAGTCTCGAATTCAATGATGGAATGTGACTTTCCCGTCACAAGGACCGATGCAACAGGGACGAAAGTGACCGTCGAACAAATCCCAAACCGCGTCGTTGTCTTAGCTCCAAGTACTGCCCAGACGATGTGGGAAATCGGGGCAAAAGATATCGTTGTTGGAATGCCGGTCAATAAATATACTGCTTATTTGGAGGGATATCAAAAACGAACAAATGTCGTTAATGCCCGTGGAATTCCGGTCATCGAAAAAGTCATCGAAGCAAATCCAGATCTCGTGTTAGCGGCAAATATTATTACTGATAATACAGTTCAAACACTCAGAGAAGAAAATATCACCGTCTACAAATTTAGAATGGCTTCCAGTATTCAAGATATTATGAATAAAACAATGCTCACTGGCCGACTAACGGGGCGGTGCAATGGCGCCCATTCGACTGTTGAATGGATGAAACAAAAACTTTCCGTGGTGAGGGAAGCCGTCAAAGGAGAGAATCGTCCATCAATATTCTATCATTTAGGCGCAGGATGGACTGCTGGAGAGGGCTCTTTTATCCATCGAGTTATCCAGATAGCAGGTGGACATAATATCGCGGCAGAAGCTAACCTATCAGGTGCATATGG
>JBDGRB010000275.1:0-8266 GCA_042218485.1 Halobacteriaceae archaeon
TCTTTGAAGTACGACTGACGCATCTATAAGAGTTAAACAACCATATTTGTCTGTGAACCGTAGGCAACGACGTGATCCATACGATCCCGGTGATAGCTGACGAAACTTCGTCATTCGATAAAACGAACGCATATCTAATTTCAAGCGATGAAACGATACTTATTGATCCTGCCTCTCAAAGCGACAAACTTGATGCAAAAATCAAAGAAATGGGAGGAATTGATCATGTTATGATTACCCATACCCATCCTGATCATGTTAGCGGACTTTCTCATTATGGTTTGAAGGAAGAAACCACAGTATGGGGCCACCAATCGTATGTTAGTAGGTTTGAAGATATGACCGGAATTGTTCCTGATGCCACATTTTACCAAAACACAACGGTTGATTTGGGAAATGAAAAAATAACTATCGACTATCTTCCAGGTCATGCTCCTGACCATGTGGCCTTTCGGATGAATGGTCGGGTAATAAGTGGTGATCTTCTGTTCGCCCATTCAAGTAGTTATATGCGAGCTTACTTATCATCGCTCCGTCGGCTACTTGCAATTTCACCCACGCTGATATACCCTGGACATGGTAAAATAATATTTGATTCAAGGACACGGATTACCGAGATGATAAAACACCGCATTGATCGTGAAAAGAAAATACTTGCTACTGTTCAAAACGGATACCGATCATTGCCCGAAATTGTAAATCAAGTATATGAAAAGGATATTGATGACAATGCCACATTGGCTGCCGAAACCGTCAAAGCACATTTACATAAACTTGCCATAGAAAAGAAAATAAACTGTAAAGAATTTCCCTTTGAAATAAAATAATAATCCATACCGGGTGTAATACATGCCCTCATTATCTGATGAATTAGCGATTGCGCATACCTTATCTATCGAAGGGCTGGCAGATACCATCCAAGAAATCGGATTTGAATGTACGCGGTGTGGGAAATGTTGTAAGGGAGACGAAGAAGACCCTCATACAGCTACTATTTTTCCTGATGAAATCCGAGAATTACAATCCATAACCGACGATAAATGGGAAAACATTGCACGGCCGATGCCATATGGACTCGAAAACAACAATGTAACATTCGAGTGGGCACTGCAAACAGAAGAGGGCGATTGTGTTTTTTATGAGGAACCAGATAAGAATATGGGAAAATGTACTGTTCACGGATCCCATCCACTGATTTGCCAAACCTATCCGTTTAGTATAGAAATTTTTGGGACAGTAGAGTCATTGGGAGAGAAAGTCGATACAGCCGGGTTTGTTACAATCCACGAATGTGAGGGTATTGGTCGTGATATTGATCGGGATCATGCAGAAGAACTTGCGAAAACCCTGAAAGAACGTGCAATAACCGAAATCGAAGAAGCCATCGCTGTTACCGAAAACTATGATCCCGAAAAAACTGATGATGTGGATATTGTGGTGTTTGATTCGGAGGGGGCAAAACATCCCGATGGGAGCGAACAGTAGCCCCGACAGTTCTTTATATCTTCCGCCTGACAATTCGGTCGGAGGCTATCTACAGTGGAAATATCTGACAACCTCTTATGTCTATTCAACGCAGAAGTGACCGTCCAAGACGACGAATATATAGTGAAAGTTCCCGAACGGGAAATCGAAAACGGGCCGATAGAGGCAGGAGAGTCCTATCGAGTTGCACTTATCTCTCCTTTCGAGAAACAGACCGACGCAATCCCAGATGAAATACCCTCAAGTGAACCACAACCGCCCGTTGAAGAGGGAGAAATCAGGTATGTAGAAATTGAAGACCTCGGTAAACAAGGGGATGGAATCGCTCGAGTCGAACGTGGCTATGTAATTATAGTTCCTGGAGCTGATGTAGGGGACCGAGTAAAAGTCGAGATCAATGAGGTTAAATCAAATTTTGCGGTTGGTGAAGTCATCGAAGAAGAACCCGTTTGAAAGGTTCCACTACCTTCCCCCGAAAAATATTCGATTGGACGTTTAGAACAACGTTTAATCTTGGAAATAACCCCGAAAGGCAATCGATATTTGCGCACGGTTTGTTATCTAACTCAATTTCGGTGTAATTTAGATTCCTTCCCTGTGGCTGTGGGGTGTTACATCAGATTTCAGGGTTGCCTAACGGTATTCAATATGCCTTTTCAGGTGGCTGGACAGTAATGTATTGTTGTAAATCTATCCCTATATCAAGTTCAGTGAGATTTGTATAAGGTCGATTTGATACTATATCCCCCGCTCGACTTTTTCCTAATCCAGGAATCGCTGTTAATTCCTCAAGGGTTGCTGAATTCAGATCAAGGGGGTAAGGAATTCCTGTTACTGAACGGTATCCGTGATCCACGAGTATAACATCCATCGTGGTTTCAAGCGATCGTTCTCCAGGAATGCCGACAAGAAGCGGGTACGTTCCTAATTGTCGCCCAAATGTTTTACCATCTTCGTGATATTCGAGATGAACGTCAGGTAGGACAGTCCCTGCCGGTGCAACTCGTTGTAACATAGGATTATCAATTGTTTCTCTGACTTGCTGTTTATATTGTTTAAACAATTTTTTGTGGTCATGAGCAATTTCTGCCCCTGTTTCGCTCATATCTGTCCCTTCGAAGGCCATGACCTGCCGTATATTTATCCGCCTGAGCATTAATCCCTCATCGTATACTCGATTCAGGAAATCAAGATTGTGCTCAAAGGTCTCTTTCCGTTCGCCTTGTAATCCATGAACGAGATTGATTCCTGGCAGTAGTTTCGGAAGCCGATATGTGTTCGTCGAAGAATCATATTCGTTGTCTTCTTCAGGACGCCATCCCCCTTCTTCATTGACGATTTTCACGGCCTTGAAACATTCTTCAGCACTTACATTGAGGTTGTTTTGTTCTTGGACAACTGGATCCGCACTTTCGAGACCGAACGCAGCAGTATCACCAGGCGTGTTATATTTCGCAATAGTCCGGATTCCTTTCCGGGCCTTTTCAGGCCATTTGACCACTGTGATTGGATTCATGTTATCGAGATGAAGGGTACCGAGATTCGGAACCCGTTCACGGATGCCACTATAGAGGGTTTCTAATGCTTCAGGGTTCGGTTTCTCTCCATCGCCACCATATGCTAAGATGTCGGCCTGCCTTCCAAGACGGAAATGACGAATGCCATGGTTCCCCAGAGCTTCGACTTCGGACAAAACAGATTCTGGCGGTCGGAACGTTGGATTACCATACAGTGGTTCCGTACAAAAAGAACATCGATATGGACACCCTCGACTAGTCTCCATCTCGGCAATAAGATAATCAGGATGATTCGGGTGATTCTCAACGATAAATGCTCCATCTCGGGCCCACCGTGTTACTTCATCAATGTCACGCATTCTATCTTGGAACCCTTCAAGATCATTTGCAACAAGGTCATGAGCGGCTGCTTCAATATCGCCTTTCGCAATAAAGTCATAATCGAGATCCTTCCGCTCAGTTTCTGTGGCTCCCTCATTTTTATCGCCAACCCCGAATCGGACAGGACCCCCCATCAAAGTTGTGCCGTTGGTTGTCCAGGCAAGTTGTCGGACTTCATCTGGCTCAGCTGGTGTTCCGCCCACATAATTTCCAGGGACTGTCATACCTCCGATATAAATCATTAAATCTGCATCCTCGACTGTTTGCCAATTTGTCATATCGTCTCGAATCGCATCGATTGTTAAATATGTTATTTGCTCACGAGGGACACCTGCATCAATTAACCCGCCAGCGGTATACCGCGGATATGTCGAAATATAGGGAGGCACCCCAAAATGGGCAGGTTCATCGACATACCCATCTACAACAACAACCGAGAGCGATTCGGGATCAACCATATCCACTCATAATTGACCAAGAAGTAAAACAATGTTGTCTCTTTTATACCACATTGGAAAGCCCACTGTATCCCCTCCCGTGAGGGAGATGATATTTATGAGCCTTATCGGCGAGGTATAGTGATACGATTTTTATTTGGTAACCAATACTACGTTGCTATCCCTTCAACAAAGTGCTTGGCTAATAAAAGCCAGAATTAGGTGTCGGCTTTCAAACCCGCCCACGGTGGGGCGGGGAATCCGCCTCGCTACCTAGTTTGAATTTGGTTCGATAAATCAATGAAAATATATTTCGAAACCTGTAACTTTGCCATCAAGTAAATGGATATATGCCCAAAACTGAAGAAATCAAATGCACGAACGATAGTTGCGAATTAGATATGTTCGAAAACCACTATACATATGACATTCCAGATGATCTAAGCGTTGAAGACCTCCAATGTCCGTACTGTGGAGGTACTGAGTGTCTTGAACTCATCGAAGTTTAATTAATATTCAGCTTCCGCTAAGAGTGGTAAAAACCTAAGTTCTTAAGACATTGATATCCGTAGTATTTTAGTAGATAAGTGTTATGAAAAATATGTTCGAGTTCGGCCGAACCATGGGGACGGGAGTACTTAAACGGTTAGGGCGGGTCGCAAGTAAGGTTCGCGAAAAAAGATCGATAGATGCTGACCTTCTTGAAAATTCTGATGAATATCTCGCTATCTTTGATACGCCAGGGGCGCGTGCAAGTGATATAACAGTTCGCTATAAATCGAATGCTATTGAAATTCGAGTCGATCGGTTCAGAACAGAGCGTGACACATTTGAAATGCGATACCCTGGTAGAGGGCTTCGTTTAGATGGAAAAGTGACACTTCCGCCTTCAGCAACCGTGAATCCAGAAGGAGCATCCGCAGTGTTCAAAGATGATGGGACTCTTTGGGTCCATTTACCGAAATCAGAATCCGAGTCAGAATCAGGATCAGAGTGAACGAACTAATTAAATTGATGTTCTCGCCGTGAACAGGAGTTATCTATTAGGATATTATCTTCTAGCTATAGATTCTAGTTTACTCACTGGTTCGTTGCCATTGATCTACTTCCATCGCTGAAGGAGTTGGTTTGTGTCTCCGTTTTCTATAATTGTTTCAATACCTTTTAAGTAGGTGAAATTGAACCTCCTGCAGGATAGATGATGACATTAGATACGCCTATTTCATACAATTTAGTAATTTGCTGGTTAATGGCATCAACATCACCCACTAGCGCGTAATTGTTTATTGCCTGCAGAAGGATCCGTCTTGTTTTACCGGTTGCGGATCCATCAAGCGATGAATTTGCAGGGAGGGCCTTTCGGACCTCAGACCGTCGAGCAACATATTCCCCCAACGTATCTAATATACGATCCTTTGAACTATCTATCACAGCAGGTGCGTAGACATTAATGTCAACCTCCACGCCACAAGCACGCAAATGAAGTATATTGGATTCCGTTGTTGGAGAAAGTAATTCGAATTGAGGATTACCGGTTGCAAGAGCTATCCGCTCAATTCCTTCGGTACCAACCCAAGCAAATGGGTGCCGATCGGTCGCTGTCACTATACGGGGCTGAATAGTTTTATTTTGTTCCGATTCAGTCAAATATTTCGGATTCCCAGCCACGAAAATCCGGTTTATAGTTGAGGGAACTTTCATCCTGGATCCCCGATCGGCTATTGGATCAAATGATGACGCACGAACCGGAGTCGTTAGATGAACAGTTTTTTCGTCCGCCAATTCTTCGATCTCCCTTCTATCAGGCAACACATCCATCCCTTCATAGTCGATAATAATCTGATCAAACGGACTATTTGATAAATGAGATATATCCGTCTCTGAGGGTTTGATTGCAATTCCATCGAGTTCAAGGGCAGCAAATAGAGAATTGGTCAACATTCTACCACCTCATCGACAGCAAATATCTGATATCTATACACCCGGAACGCGATCAATCGTCGTCGCGACCATACCGTCGATAGTCCATAGAGTGGTTTAAATATATCGAATACGTTTAGCGATTTTTCGTATCAAAATCGACGGGAGCCTCCCACGAAGTGGTTAATTCAAGTAACTGAACAAGGATTCGAGCAGTAGCTCCCCAGACTGTCCGGTCATGGACATTGAAAAAATGGACGATCGATTGGCCGTAGTGTGAATGATCTCGGGTTTCGTATCGATAATTATCAATATTCGTTAATTCACGTAGAGGAAGGATTATGATTTCAGCGACCTCATAGTCATTTGGCGAATATTCCCTATCAGAAATTGTTCCAACGAAAGGGGTGACTGAATATCCAGATACTGTACGAATATCGTCAATTTCCCCATACAATGTAACATCTTCAGGCAACAAATTTATCTCTTCTCGTGCTTCCCGGAGAGCTGTTTCGCTGAGCGATGTATCCCCAGACTCATATCCACCACCAGGAAAACTTATTTGCCCAGGATGCTCGCCGAGATGATCTGCCCGTTTGGTAAATAACAAATAATGTTGGTCATCTCGATCAATGATAGGTACTAAAACAGCTGCTGTTTTTTCTGCATCAGAAATACTATTAGAAGTATAGTCACCAAGTACAGAAATATCTAGATGGGTTTCCATGGTTATTCCGCCGATTGCTGTATTTGATCAAGTTTATTGCGGACTTTTTGTAAGGTCATCGGACCCCATGCTTCTAAGTCATAGCTGATATCTATTAATGTTTGAATTCTATCCACATCAGCTCTATTCACGGCCTGGGCAGCATCCTTGCGAAACTGCTGTTCAACAGCGTCGACCACGACACTCTTCGTTAAATCTCGGTCGGGAATATCGAGGATATGGGGAAGATCATCCCCGTGTTCGGGAAGTTGTGGAAAGGCGACAGGACCTGATAATAAAAAACTCCCCTCTTCGGAGTCGATGGCAACGAGATGATATGATTCTATAGCGGCTTGAATAACTTGGGAGACCTGGTCGTGGTTATAATCCCGCCCTTTTCGTGCGGCTAATTCCTTGCAGGCTTTGTGTAATTCTTGATGAGTCATTCCATCAAAAAGATCTACAATGGCGGCTAATTCATCTGATGAAATATCCATGCCTTTGTTACCATTTGGACTGTAATCAGCATTACTGTACGTTATCTAAGTCCTCCTGAATTGCGGATCTGAGGGCTGATTGAGATAAAGCGGTTTCTGACCATCTGGGCAACCGATTATTTGCTGACGGTTCTGTAATCGCTTTTTTGTACTCTTGAATTTGATGATATTCCTGGGATTCTGAATACTGCAGGTTATTAAACAAAGCGTCCATTTTATATTGCCGAATTAATCGTTTTGCTTGTGTTTGATATCTCTCCCGTAAATCCGAATAATCAATTGTGAACCCTCTACTTTCAAGCGATCTAAACAGCGAATCTCCTACACGCTCGCTCATTTCAGTTAATCCCGTTGGTCCACTAATAGATCGATGGTCATGGCGATGATACCCTAAATCCACTTGGGCACTATGTTCGAAATTGGCGATATCGTATACTTCATTTAATATGCCGACCTCCAGTCCCCATTGCCGTTCAAGACGGATGTTTTTTGCTTGATTTGCCGTCATAGAACATTCGCCAGCGAGAGGATATCGAAACGACTGCAAATACGATATAAAGTCATGATCATACTCAGTATCTAGGGCTGATAACACGGGGGTGAAAAACAAACGATTGAGTCTTCCATACAGGCCATCTTCTTCAACTCGAGCATAGTAACCCTTTACAAATTCATAGCCATGATTCAACGGGAAGAGTAGTTTTTGTATATCTTGTATTTTAAACGAGGTCGTATCTGCATCATAAAAAATTAAATAATCATATGACTGGGCAACTCCAATCGCAAGCCAAATATCACGCCCTTTTCCGATGGATCCGTCGAGATCATAGTTTTCCAGCAGGGCTTCTAGGCAGGGCCCTTTATCCCAAATTATTGTCAGTGGAAGATTAAACGAAGTTAACCATTCATTAAAAGATGAGATTTTATCATTAGAGGCTCGAAGCGGAACAACTACTTGTCCAATATTTATGGGTTCGAGTTCTGAAAGTAAATGTTCAGTAGCTAGATCCGCATATTCACGTTCTGTCATCGGGAGGATAATAGCTGCTCTCTCCGTTGGAACCGACGGTGAAGCCTCCCCAAAGTCATGTAAAGTAGTAATTAATTCCTGCGAATAGTCCATGTTCAGAGATTGTGCAGAAACAGTCTAAAAGGGTTTCGAGGAGATTCACTAACATTGATTTCTTCTTTGATTTTCCATCAGGAGAGATAAGGGTGTTAAGTTTAGGCTGAAGGATGCGGCCGAGCTATTCGTTAGTGGTGCACAAAATGCTCGACCGCATCATAGAGCACGCACGCCACGAAGAAATATTTTCGCGTGAG
>JBDGRB010000044.1:0-1568 GCA_042218485.1 Halobacteriaceae archaeon
AACCATTTTGCTAGTCTTAACTTAGATAAAGGAAAATATACTCTGGAATTTTCAACTGCAATTAAAACATATATTCAGGTTGATTCAGCTATCACCCTTGAGGCAGACGATGAAACAATGAAAATTGATTTTGGGTCATCGACAGATATCACTATTGGATCCCGTTCCCGGCACGAACATCCTGAGGCAACTATCACGACAACTAAAGACCCTGCAGATATCATGGAGGCAGTGTCATATCTGGGCTCTGCAATGAAGACATTTTCTCCCGAACGATCGTACCCGACGTTACGAGGGCATCCGCCACTGATTGAATTTGGCGATGAATTAAATGTTCCTGATTCACTCTCAAAACCTGAAACAGAGATTACAATCGAAATTCCTGCTACGCTAAAGCATATCTTTGTGAGTGCCCCACTTTCATTTTACCTCGGTGCGACCCTAACCAAGGGAGAAACGCCAAAAATCAAAACATCGAATGGATTTGAATATGCGTTAGCGGATATAACGGATTTCGAGACCTCCGTTGCGCAGATATTAAAGCAGGTATTTTTCCTCGATTGTGTTACGCGTACGGAAGGCCTATATCAAGTAGATCTAGAAGAACGAAATAAAATAGAATCGAAAGTTGATCTGGACTTCGACGCATTGTACCAACAATCACCAGCAAAACGCTTAGAATCATATCTTACCGTCGATTTTGAAACAATTAGGCCTCATCTTCCTGAATGGGAGTTAACGACTCATTTGGCCCCGGAGTATGACAACCTGGAAATACTACCCTTTGTGATTAATGACTTAGCCATTATTCGGTCACCGGCGGCGGAGGATGAGACAACGAAATCTGAGCAAGCAAAAGCTGTCGAAGAGTTTGTTCGAGATGATGCCTTCACACGAAGTGCTGGTGAAACTACTACAGGAACGGTCACCTCTATTCAACCCACTGAAACAGAATCAATTGATCAGGCATGGATTGGTGACGGTGCCCCTATTGGGGCATCGAAACCGACGAAAACCGCCTTTACGAATCGACTGGAACGCACAAAGGCCGAGGGTGATATTGACATTACTGTTATTTGTAATGATACCCAGATGGAAGAAGAACGAGATATCGTCGCTGAGACCTATGGGGATCGGGAAAATCTACCCTTCGATATTACGATGTATCATGAAGTGAGTACGCAGGGGCTGCGTACGTTGCTCCAAGAACCTACTGATTTCCTTCATTACATTGGCCATATCGATGATGATGGATTTGAATGCGTTGATGGAAAGCTCGATACAAATACTCTTGATTCAGTTGCAATTGATGCGTTCTTCCTGAATGCATGCCAATCATATTCTCAAGGCATGAATTTAATTGAATCAGGAAGTATCGCTGGTGTCGTCACCCTGAGTGAAGTTCTAAATAGTGGTGCTGTTGAAGTTGGCAGTACATTTGCAAGACTCCTAAACAGAGGTTTTCCGTTCCGAACTGCATTAAATATTGCAAAAGAAGAGAGTATTGTTGGTCATCAATATTCCGTGGTCGGAGATGGGAACCTTAGTCTAACCCAACCAGAAAGTGG
>JBDGRB010000044.1:1668-8219 GCA_042218485.1 Halobacteriaceae archaeon
CCGATCATTCGCGGGTTGTTCTTGAGATATTCTTTGATTTCGTTTTCTGACATTGCAATTAGGTCGGCGGCCGGAAAATACTTAAATTTTTTGATAAATACCAATAAATTTAAACATAATTAATATGAATTAAATCGAATTCATCATACTCCCGTTTATAGATAGGTCAATATTACAAGAATGAGTGGGATTTTATTGATACCTAATATTCTTAATATGTATAAAAAATCTCGTTTGATAAATTATATTTTTATTGATATGTATATTACTATGCTGATGATTGCTAATACAATTATGACTATTATTGTGGGGGTCGCAAGAAGAACGCGGATACTCCTGCAAACACTGCCAACGTTCCCCCAATTGCAAATGTAATTTCCCAACTTGTCAGTGTCACAATCCATCCGGCAATTGCGCCACCAAATACACCGCCCCACATTTTGCCAGAATAAAGGAGGGCGTAATTCGCAGATGAATATTTTTCCCCATAGTAATCACCCACTATACTTGGGAAAAGAGTATATTGAGGACTCCAGAAAAACGTTGCAACGAAAACTGCACCAATAAATGCAATACCATAACCCAATCTAGCAAAAAGTATTGTGGCGTAGAGTCCAAGCCCACATAGTAAAAACGAGACCATCATTGCACGTTTCCGATCTACTCGATCAGATATCTCGCCCAAGAGCAGGCGGCCGATCCCCCCTGCTATCGGTAAGAGTGTTGCTGAAAGGGTGGCGATCAATTCTTGCAATCCTAAATTATTCGCGAACTGAACGACTTTTGCGGTTAGCATAAGCCCTGCTCCGCTCATGGCCACAAACATACCATACATGAGCCAAAATTGCCAGGTTGTGACCATTTCACGCCATGTAAACGAAGCACTGCGGACATCTGGATCCGTTTGTGGGACTGGATTAGATGGTGTATCCGCCCACCCATCAGGGGGATCCTGTAATATTAGGGCACCAATAAAGACGATAATACCGATTAATACGCCCATAATTTTCAATACATTTGGATATTGACTTACAGTGGCATTTGCACGGACAAAGGGAACGAACAAGGCACTACCCCCCGCAAAAGCCATTGTCCCGACGCCTGTGGTCAGGCCTCGTCGATCGGGAAACCATTTAAGTGCAGTATTTACGGCAACTGTATACACGATACCCACGCCAATTGCACCGAGTGAATATAGAATATATACTTGCCAGACCTGATCAGCAAATGCCAATCCAATGTACCCAAACCCTGCAAGGACAGCAGCGATCATCGAAATGAGTCGAGGCCCATGTTTATCTCGCCACCAACCAACCGGAAATTGTGATCCTGCTTGAAATATGACAAACAGGGTGAACACGAGGCCGATTTGGGGTAATGGAACATTAAGCCGATTCGCTATTGGGGTTTCGATCGCTGTCCAAACATATTGGTAGGGACCGACCATTGCCATCATACCTGCGGCAGCAACAATTAACCACCACCGAGAATATCCAAGGATCTTCTTAGCTTGCGCTGCATTATCTTCACCCATGCTTCAAGTACTCATAAAGTAACAGACACTGATAATTTATAGTTCCGTTATTAATTGAAAAGGATTGAGCTACCCACGCCTTACCGGTGGGATTGCTCCTATATTCCCCTCTGGGTCAATACTTCTCCGGAACTAAGGAGATTTCAATCGATGCGTTCTGCAACTTTTTCGATTGGATGAACCGGACTATAGCTGCCAAGCGATCGGATTTGGGTGCGGCAAGATGTTCCTGGCGCAACAATTGTATCTGGGGAGGTTTGCTGTAATTGTTGGTGAAGGACTTGGCCAATTGCTTGACTCATTGAATAATGTTCGGCTTCATATCCAAAACTTCCCGCCATACCGCAACAAGTACTATCTATCGTGTTAACAGAATACCCGATCGTTTCCAAGGCGTTTTCGATATGTCCGTCTTTTTTTGTGGATTTCTGATGACAATGTCCATGATATACCAATTGCTCATGTTGATCGTTCATTGACGGCAGTAACTCCATCACATCGAGATATTCTAAGATTCCATATGTATTTCGAGCGATCGTTTCGACTCGGGTGTCTGATCGGAGGTCACGATAATCTGATTGAAGCATCACTGCATCGGAAGGTTCGACACACACGATCTCCCACCCCCTGTCGACCTGGGGATACAATTCTGAAACATTCGTATCAAGTTTCGCTTTGGCTTTATCAAGGAGGCCTTTTGAATGGGGCGGACGACCTGTACCTGGGAGGTTTGTTGGTAACTCGACATATACGCCGAGGGCATCGAGTGTTTTTATAGCGGCTTTTCCAGTGCTTGGGTGAATATATGTCGTGTATGGATCCGGGTAGATAAGAATTCGATTTTGGGCACTATCCTGTTCTGTTTGTCTCTCAAATTTTGTAAACCAGTCGAACAATGATTGATTAGCAAATCGAGGAAGGGATCGCTCTTTGGCTATCCCCAAGATACGCTCAAGTATCTCATCACTTAATGGAAGGGATTGCATCCAATTTGAAAGGGGTGTCAATGTCTGTCCCCACTTTGCTAATGTGTTAATGTTTGCAAATAGCGAATCTCGAACCGATATACCATGTTGTTGATGATGCTCATACAAAAGCTCCGCTCGGAGTTTCGCCATATCAACTTCGCTTGGGCAATCTTTTGCACACCCTTTACATCCAATACATAAATCCAGGACCTCGTTTCGAAACTCTTCACTAAATTGTTCTTCTTGTGATAACTCCCCGCTCATTGCCTGACGGAGCATATTCGCTCGGCCCCGCGTACTCAAGATTTCCTCTTCCTCAGCTCGAAATGTGGGACACATTACACCGCCAGTCGTCTCCTGTTGCCCCCGACAGCCACCACATCCATGACATAATTCGACCATTCCTTGGAATCCATTTTCATTTTCCCATTCAAGATTTGGCTCCATCTCAGGATTGAAATTGTACTCTGGATCAAATCGTAAATTCTCTGTCATGTCGATATCACCACAGACTTGGCCTGGGTTCAGTAACCAGTCGGGATCAAATGTTGATTTCAAGTTTTTAAATACCTGCCATAAATGCTCACCATAGAGTTTTTTATTCCATTGGGTTCGAGCTCTGCCATCGCCATGTTCCCCGGAAACACTACCATTATACTTGACAACAAGATCAGTAACTTGATCGGCGATACTCTGCATACTCTCTAAGCCATCTGTAGTTTTGGTATTAATGAGTGGCCGAATATGCAACACTCCAGGACCGGCATGCGCATAATAGCTTGCAAATGTATCGTGTTCTGAAAGAATATCGTTAAATTCTGAAATATACTCCTGTAACCGATCCGGTGGAACGGCCGTATCTTCGATAAACGAAATATGTTTCTCATCAGATGTTCGGGATAATAATATCGGTAATCCGGATTTTCTCAGCTTCCAAAACCGTTCACGTCGATCCTTTTGATGTGCTTCCAGCGCCGCTATCGCAGTAGGATCCTCACTATGAGAAGCCGATGAATCCGGGGAGACACTCGGTTCAACTGAAGGAACGCGATCGCTGATCAGGTTTGCAACTTTTTGTTTACCATCGCTATCGGATTCGGCATAAAACTCTACTAGTAAAATCGATTCTGTACCATCAGGAAGGCTGTTTACCAGTTCACCAAATTCCTCTGTATCGCGAGCTAACCCAAGCAATACATCATCTAAAACTTCGATCGCTGCTGGATCATGACGAAGGATAGGTTGTACATCTCCTAAGGCATCGGATAATCCTGAATAACAAAGGAGTGCTGCTGATTTCGTTTCTGGGACTGGTTCAAGAGAGACTGTGATTTCGGTAACGATCGCCAGCGTTCCTTCACTACCAGCGAGTAAACGCCCTAAATTGATCGTTCCGTCCGCGGCTTCATTTATCAATCGATCGAGATTGTATCCAGATACGTTTCGTTTCAAATCCGGAAATTGATTTCTGATTTCATCGTTTTCTTCGGTGATTATTTCGGCAATTTTTGCGAAAATCTTATCTTCTCTATCACCCTCAGGATCCGCATGATCCTTAAGCTCATCCAGCGATATTTCCTCAAATGTTGTGACTGTCCCATCCGCTAAAACCACCTCACATGACTCAATATAGGCATCTGTTTTACCGTATTTGAGGGAATGAGCTCCTGTTGAGTTATTTCCCACAGCTCCACCGATAGTACTTTTATCTGCCCACGCAGGATCCGGGGCAAATTTGAGCCCGTATTCCTTGAGTTCTTGATTGAGTTCATCCAAAATCACGCCTGGTTGAACCGTAGCTGTTTGATTTGCGCCATCAATATTAATGACATTATCCATATATCGAGAAAAATCAAGGACAACCGCTGTATTTACAGCTTGGCCAGCCAGACTTGTCCCCCCGCCTCGTGGCAGGACAGGTATTTGATTCGTTTGACAATATTCCATGATTGCTTTGACATCGGATGTCGACCGCGGCAAAACCACACCGATCGGTTCTACTTCATAAGCACTGGCATCAGTTGCATATAGTTGTTTGGAATATTCATCAAACCGTATCTCGCCATCAATAATCGAACTCAAATCCTGTGCGATTTCTGAAGTATCATCCGGACTCTGATAATCATACAGCGTTCGTTGATCAGTTGCTGGATCCACCTTCCCAAAATTTTGAACCATTATGAATAGTGTTAGCCCTTCGATACCAAAAGATTCTGCTCTCAGATAAGAGATTTACTGGCCGGATTACCCACGGCGGAATCCCCGGCTAACCCCCTGGGAGGAAGTCAATATGAATAGAGCAATTATTATTTTCATCAAAATATCATTCTAATGATACTGTTGAATTATAATCACTGACGGCTTTGACTGATGGTTCTTCAGTATCAATTCGTACATCGATGACATAAGGTCCAGTTCGTTCAAGCCCCTCTCGCACCGCCCTCCCGACTTCACTGGCAGAGGTTACCTTCGTCGCATCGCATCCAAAGCCGGTTGCAATATCGACAAAATCAGGCGAGTTCCAAGAAAACCGTTGACCGTTACCATATTCTTGAATCTCTGATGATTTGGAAATTGTCGCATAATCTCCATTATTGAAAATGACAGTCACGATATCGAGATTGTTTTCAACTGCTGTATGGAATTCTTGCAAACACATTAGTAATCCCCCGTCTCCAGTAAGACAAACGATCGGAATATCGGAGGTGGCCAATTTCGCTCCAATAGCTCCAGGGAGTCCCACTCCCATTCCAGCCCAAGAACCTGCAGTAATATATCTATCCGCTGAATACGCGGGAAATACTTGTTTTGCCCATAATCTGAATCCACCGACATCGGTAATTATAATTGTATCATCTGGTGTTACCGAACGAATCTCTCGTAATACAGCAGGTGTTTTTGCCGGTTCGTCAGCCTTTAATAAACCATGTGTCTGTAGTTGGTTGATATACTCACGACGTATTGATTGTCCGATCGCTTCTCCATTCCAGCCATATTGGCCCTCGGATAATCGAGTTAATAATTCATTAACCGCATCCGCAACATCAGCAACAATAGCTATATCCGCAGAATATGAACGATTGATATCATCAGAATTAATATTTACATGAATAAGTGTCTCTCCCATCGGCAAACTCCAGTGATCAGTTGAAACTCCATCAAAATCACAACCAAGTGCTAACACTGTATCAGCCATTTCGAGAACCCGTCGGCCACCTGCGGGAAGATGGGAACCTGTGATCCCGATAAATTCTGGGCGGTCCTCAGGGAATACCCCCTTTCCTTTATAGGTCCCAAAGACAGGAACTTCAAGCATATCCACTAATTCGGTGATGGAATTCTGGCTGTTTGCTGCACGTCGTGCGCCTCCGCCGATATATATTACAGGTGTCTCTGCTGACTTTAGTGCTGTTTTTGCCTTCTTATAACTCTGCTTATTATCAAAATCAGTCGTTGCGGGTTCATAGCTTACTCTTGAAGCATCGACTTCCGTTTGTAAAAACCCGCTTGGTATTCCGAGTCGGACCGGTCCATACGGTTGTGATAATGCTATCTCGATGCCCTCCCTGATTCGCTTCTTCAATGTATGCGTTTTTGTTACTGAAATATTAGCTTTGACAACATTATCAAATGTATTCGGTTCTATTTCATGAATTGGCCGTTTTCCTCTATCAGAGGGATTCACATCCGCTGAAATATGGATGATTGGAACGTTATCATTATACGCATTTTTAAGGCCGTGCATTGCATTCGTATCTCCTGGTCCAGGAACAGTTAATGTCGAGGCGGGATTCCCACTGGCCTCATAATATCCCCATGCGATGTGTGGGATAGCTGTCTCATGTCGGGCCATAATATATCGCATATCGTCGCGTTCTGCGATAGTTCGATCTAAGGGCAATGTTTGGGTACCAGGCAATCCAATTAATGTACTGATATCGGCATCAACAAGGGCATCATAGACAACCTCGCTTCCCTGTTTAGAATGATCTTCGGCCATGATAGATTAGCGAATGGCAAACGAAAAATAGCCAGCGGTATTGACTGGG
>JBDGRB010000053.1:0-8190 GCA_042218485.1 Halobacteriaceae archaeon
GGTGTCAACCCCACAAAGCGCTTGGAATGGTTGGGGATGTGATCGTGAATGAGTCTGGCCAGCCGCCTGGTGGTGGGGGCGGTGGTGGACCAATATTACCGAGTTCTGCTAAAACAATTGGCGTCGCTGCCGTTGGCGGTATGGTTTCTATTCTTGGCTTAACGTATTTCTTCATGAAATATGGTGGCGATTATCGAGAGGTAGAGGAGTAGAAATAGTTTCCCATAATCGTCGCGTTCCAGAAAGTTTTGGTTTATTCCACATATAGTAGTTATTGGATGCTTGAAGATGTTCAGATAGGATTGGGCGTTACCGGAAGCATTGCTGCTGTCCGAACCGTTGAATTGATCCATGAATTTAGACGACAAGGTGCAGATGTTAGAGTAGTGATGACGCAGGCAGCTGAATCAATAATTGATCCCTGGGCATTAGAATTTGCATCAGATAATCCCGTTATTACCGAAATCACCGGATCCGTTGAACATATTGATATGTTTGGCCAGAATGGATGGGCCGATATCTTCGTCATTGCCCCCTCAACAGCAAATACTATCGCGAAAATTGCATCCAGTATAGATGATACACCTGTGACGACATGTGCAACTACTGCAATCGGATCAAATATTCCCCTTGTCATCGCACCTGCAATGCATGAACCCATGTTTGAACATCCTGGGGTGTTAGATGCGATCGATACACTTGAAGACTGGAATATCTCCTTTACTGATCCACGTATTGAAGAGGGGAAGGCGAAAATAGCCACAAATGAGGCAATCGTTCTTGATGTTGCACGAAAAATCGATCCATCTCCGCTGTCAGGGAAGCATATTGTAATCACTGCTGGAGCAACGAAAGAGCCAATCGATCCAGTTCGGATTCTTACAAATCGGGCTTCGGGGAAGACTGGTCATGCCCTGGCAAAGGCCTGCTATGTGTATGGAGCAGATGTGACATTAATTCATGAGGGAAAAAGCGTTCCTTATGCTGATGGAGTGTCTTACTCAACGACGAATGACTTGCAGGAAGCGATATTCGATAATATCCAAGATGCAGACTGCTTTATTTCGACGGCAGCTGTTGGCGATTTCACTGTTGATACGCGGGCTGAGAAAATATCGTCTGGCGAGGAAATCACATTAACCCTTCAACCCACGGAGAAACTTTTGGATTCCGTTCGTGAGCGGTATCCTGATTTACCCATCGTCGGATTCAAACTCGAATCGACGAATTCTGATTCAGAAATGATTCAGGAGGCAAGAAACTTGCTCGAACGCGTTGATTTATCCTTCGTTGTTGCAAATAACGAGAGGGTGATGGGTGAAAACACATCTCGGGTCTTGGTCGTTCGAGATAATTCGATCAGGGAATATCAGGGATCGAAAGGCGAGATCGGCCGATATATTGCCGATGAAATTGTAAAGATATTCGAATAATTCTCATTCCTCTGGCCATTCCGTATCGCCGTAAAAATCGACACCCATCCGATTGGCCGAGCGAGAAATCATATGCGCTCCAGTCGGCACTGTTAAAAATAGAAACACGATGCCTATCAGGGATGTTAGACCGGCACCCAAGGGACCAAAGTACACAAAGCCTGCTAAGAATATTGAAGCGACCCCCAACGTTGTCGCTTTACTCGTTGCATGTAACCGATTATATATCTTTGGCAACCGCAGTAACCCGATTGTTCCGACGCTCATGAAAAATAAGCCAACAATAATAAGCCCGGTTGTCAGCACTGCTTGTATCATTGAGGTCATTCGATAATATCACCCTCAATTATGTATCGTGCTGCAGCAATAGTTGTAAGGAAACCGATAATTGCGAGCACTAAAGCAACAGTAACAAATAATCCTCGATTTGTTTGTAGCGCAAAAAGGACGCTAATAGCAACGACATTTGTTCCAATTGTATCAAGCCCGATCACACGGTCAGGAACAGTTGGCCCTCTAACAATTCGATATCCAGCCGCAAGCGTGAGGAAACTCACAACAACCAGTGCGATCTGCACAATACGTTGGAGAAATACTGGATCCGATTTACCCACCATCCTCTTGCTCACCCCCTTCTTTCGATGGAATGGGGTCGCCTGGTTTTTTCTCTTCATTAAAAATTACTAACGCATATTTTTCCCAGGTTCGTATGGGAGCGACAACTTGTTCTCGGTTGCGACCATCGATTGTATGGATATAGAGAGCATTCCGTTCAGCATCATAGTCCATTGAAAGAGTCCCAGGCGTGAGTGTAATGCTGTTTGCGATTGTGGTTATTGCGAGATCTGTTTGGACTCGTAATGGAAATACTACAACCCGTGGATAGATCGGCATAGACGGAGCAAGTACCCGATATGCGACATCGAAATTTGCTAAAATAAGATCTTTTACGAAAACGAGAATATAAACAATTGCATACGGAATCGCCCGAATTGAGCGGGATATTCTAACAGTATCAATATACAGGTTTCGGAAAAGATACGCAATCGGCACGCCAATTATGAGTCCAAGAAGAAGTTCTCCTATAAACGTGGATATCGATGCTTGGATCCCGCGAACGAATAACCACAGTATGGACAGAATCAACCCGATTACTGGCCACGCCCGTACCCTCATGATTTGCCTCCTAACACTGCAGTGATGTAATCATGTCGATTAATTGCTGCGATGGCCGCATCCCTCGCAAATTGGTATAGTAGATCAAAGCCAAGACCAAACCCAATAATGACTATTGCCAAGACTGCTATCATGAGTATTTGGATGTTGTCATGTGAGGTTTCATTATACTCTTGAGATCCGGACCCCCAAAATGCTCGTTGCCAGGCACGTGAGACATAAATTAATGTAAAAACCGCACCCAATAATGCGATGGCGATGCCAATTGTCGATCCAGTCTTGATTGCAGTATTGAAAATTAAAACTTTGGCAAAAAAGCCAGTCAGCGGTGGAAGACCAATGAGTGTAATACCACCTATGAAAAAACTCGCTGCAATAATTGGAAATACATTTGATAAATTACCTAATTGATTAAAGTAACTAGTTCCAACACGGTCTTTGATCGTTCCCGTAATTAAAAATAATAAAGCTTTGGCTACGCCATGATTAAATGTATAAATTAAGGCACTACCGATAGCAAGGATTCTTACGGATCCCACCGATGTACTTGCACCAATGGCGAGTGGTAAAACGATAAATCCCACTTGGCTAATACTTGAATAAGCAAGCAAACCTTCCATTGTGTCTTGATCAATTGCACCAATTCCGCCAACAAGAATACTTCCAGTTGCCATCAAAAATAATATTGGGCCAAAAAACGCAAGAAACGTAGATCCAGCAAACCCGATCATTTCGAGAGACGGAATGGAGGCTGTTGCAAATATTGTAAAATACAAACGAATTATTGCATATACACCGACTTTTTTTACTATCCCAGTAAGGACAGCTGCAACAGGGACTGGTGCTGCTTGGTAGGTTTCCGGAGCCCAAAAGTGGAAAGGGACAAGACCTGCTTTAAGAGCAAAGACAATAAATAGCAAGCTTGCAAGACCCAGGATTGGACCAGTATTGATCGAATATTGCATTGGCATGGCTAATCGTCGTGAAATATCTGCCATATTTAAGGTACCAGTTGTTGCATATATGCCCCCAATTGCTAATAACATGATTGCACTTCCAAAGAGATTCAAAATAAGGTACTTAAAGGCCGCTTCCGTATGATCGGGGCCACCATAAAATACGACAAGCACATAACTTGCCATTAACATTACCTCAAACCAGACAAAGAGGTTGAAAATATCACCGGTTAAGAAGGCCCCTGTCGCGCCTGCAATCATAAAGTGAAATAGTGAATGAAAGGAGACTCTCTGTCCAAACAAGTCTATATATCGGATTGAATACAGAAGGGATATAGTGCCGACCACCGCGGTCAGCGATAACATAAATACCGATAATGCATCCGCCACCAGAGTTATCCCGAATGGTGCTGGCCAATTACCGACTTGATAAGTACCGATAATTATCTCGCCTTCCAATACTTTCATTACGAGGATTCCAACAGACACACAATATCCGACCATACCCATTATGCTAAGCGTGATTTGAACACGGGTGTTCCATCTCGTTAGTAACGTCAGTACGGCTGTCAATAACACAATTACCAAAGGTGCGATGATGAATTGTGTTGTCATTCGGATCCTCCTAATTCAGTCGCGTCGATTGTCCCGTGTTCTTCATACAACCGATATGTCAAAACAAGAGCAAATGCAGTCGTCCCAAATCCAATAACAATGGCTGTTAAAACAAGTGCCTGAACTAGTGGGTCAGTAATATTTTTCGCAGCCATAGAATGGTGCTGAATAATGGGGACCTTTCCTTCGAGTCCACCCATCGTAATCAAATATATATTAGCAGCTTGGCTGATGATGACAATTCCCCAAACAATACGGACGAGATCCTTGCGCAAAATGAGAAATGTACCCGATGCGAACAAAATGCCAAGCACAAGCGCAAGGACAAATTCCGTCATTCTGCACCCACCACCGAGATGATGGACAGTAATGCACCAACAACGACGAAATAAACGCCAAGATCAAAGATAACAGCACTCGCCAACTCAAGTTCATGATAAATAGGAACATGTTTGATGAAAACGACTGTTTGGGAAAGAAAGGGGAGGCCAAAAAGGATAGGAACGATTCCACTAACTAATGAAAGCAAGAGTCCAAGACCAAAGATAATACGATAATCAGCCACGATACTATTCTGGAGATGTTGAAACTCCTTTGATATCGAACCGCCTAACACAGTTTCCTCGACAAAATCGATACTGTACACCAAGTAAAGAAGTCCAAACCCTGTCGAAGTAAGAACGCCGGCAATAAATCCGCCACCTGGTTTATTATGACCTTGCAGGAGTAATGCAATGGCTGTGAGGAAAATAATAGGAACTACAACACGTGCCGTTGTTCTTGTGATTACTGTACTCATGGTTGTTCACTTCCTGTACGCATAGCGATCAGGGTTAATATAGATATTCCTGCCATAGCGATAACGGAAATTTCGCCCAATGTATCTAAAGCACGGAAATCGACAAGAATGACATTTACGATATTTCCACCACCCCCTTTTGGAACGGAGAACTTAATGAAGTAATCAGCAATTTTGTCTGCAGGTTGTGCCTTTGTGGCCAATAGGACAGTAGTAAATACAAGTGCTCCAACAGAGATGGATAATATACCATCCCGAAACGCCCGACCAGGGGGAATGTCTCCGTAATATGCGGGCAACCTATCTAATACTAAGAGAAAAATGATGAATGTTAGTGTTTCTACAACTAATTGCGTGAGTGCGAGATCAGGTGCGGATACGAGAATATAAAATATTGCAATCATAAATCCCAGAATCGAGAGGGTCATCACGCCCGCAATATGCGATGGGGCTATCATAATTGCCATCACAGCACCAATAGCAACGAGCAAAATCAGTAGCAAAGGAATTGTGATTGTTATACCAGTAAATTGCGGGATGTCAATTCCGGTTAAAATGTAGGCCACTAATGATATAACTGTCGTTGCCCCAACTATCCAGAAGGCATAGGTCCGCAACAGTCCATTATGAATAATTGGGGTTACAATGCCACTAACGTGATTTATGCCAAAAATAAACCGTTCGTACCACCAATCAACTGTGATATACCTTATCGAGAGAATGGTGTTGATCACTGATTGAATTCGCTGATATTGAGGATAAAGCAATACTCCAACTCCTATCGTAATCAAACTCATAATAACGGCTGGGCTGAGCTTCGTTGGTAAATGGACTGACATATGATGAGAAGGAGTCAGTGAAATGCTGTGGAAGACATGCTGCACAATGATATTTGTAATAACCTGGGGGATGAAACTTAACACGAGAACAGCAAGTGTTAAAAGACCAGCCGGCAGTAGCATACTCTTTGATGGGCGATATATATTCCCAAGTTCCTCGGGTTTCTTCCCATAGAACATCCCTGCAAATCGGATGGAGTACAGAAAGGTAAAGATACTGCCTATTACTGCGAAAAAAGGAAAGAGCCACATGATCGGCCTGTTATGGGTTGCGAATTCAACCGTTGCCTCAAAAAAGAGTTCTTTCGAATAAAATCCATTAAAGGGAGGAACACCTGCCATGCCGAAGGCAGCAATAGTCGCAATTCCTGCCGTAATTGGTAAATCCTTGTAGAGTCCACTTAGGTCGTTCAGGTTTCTCGTTCCTGTCTGATGGGCTACAATCCCAGCGACAAGAAAAAGAGTAGCCTTGAACGCTGCGTGATTGAGGATATGTAATGATCCAGTTTCACCACCGACTGCTGAACCAAATCCGAACGCAGCAATTATCAAACCCAAATGAGAGGCTGTTGAGTATGCCAGCAATTCTTTAATATCAGTCGCAACCACGGCCAGGGCAGCCATCACGGTCATTGTTACAATACCCAAAATTGCAAACGTAAATGTCCAAATTTGTGCATCGTTCAATAAAATTGGCCGAAATCGGCCCACAAGATAAACGCCAGCTTTGACCATCGTCGCGGAATGCAGAAACGCAGATACGGGTGTCGGCGCCTCCATCGCATTAGGCAGCCAAATATGGAGAGGGAATTGTGCAGACTTTGCTGCTGCTCCAATTCCGATTAGGAGGACTACTATCGTGTATATATTCTTTGATTTAAGAGTTTTCTGTACTGCAGTACTGTGATTAAGTAGCCAAACGAGATTATAGGAATTCATCGACGTACCCAGTAATAAAAATCCTACGAGTAGAAATAACCCCCCACCAACTGTAATAAGCATTGATTTGCGGGCCGCATATCGCGCTGATCGGGATTCTGTATAATGGCCGATTAGGCCGAATGAACTCAAACTTGTTAGTTCCCAAAAGACAAATAATACAATGAGATCGCCAGCAAATGCGATACCTATCATTGAACCCATAAATATTAGAAGTATTATGTAATATCGCTGGAGTTTCGATTCGCCATGCATATATCCTCTTGAAAATACAAAAATGAGGATGCCGACACCACTAGCAAGTAATGCGATCAGTAATGCCAGACCATCAATATAAAAGCGCATTGCGATATCAAATGCCGGAATCCACGGAACTGTGGTTTGCATTGGACCGCTATTCTTTAATATTGTCCCAAGTCGCAATACCCCAAGGAAACATACCAGCGCAATACTTGCACAGAAATACGCGATTTGCTCTCCAAGATAGCGAAATAATAGCAAGGCTCCTATAGCTCCGAAAAATGGGAGAAAAACAATGACATAGATCACTGTTTCTACGGAAACCATCGCTTATGTTCAAGGGAACGGTAGATAAGACTTAACAGTTCTTAAATGCGATAAATGCCTGATCTCGACTGCAATTCAATGACCTTTTACTGTATGATTGAGTATTTCCAACATGGATAGGCTGAAACAGTCCCTACTTAATGCTCCTATTATTGAGAAAGATGGATATCACTATTTTGTCCATCCTGTGAGTGATGGCGTCCCGATGCTTGAACCGGCATTATTACGAGAAATTGTAATCGGGATTATTCGGAAAGCAGAGCTTGAAAACGTTGATAAAATTGTCACGCCCGCAGCAATGGGAATTCATATCTCTACAGCCGTTTCACTGATGACAGATATTCCATTGGTTGTGATTCGCAAGCGTCAATATGGTCTCGAAGGTGAAGTAGCCCTTTCCCAACAGACAGGTTACTCTGAGAATGAAATGTATATAAATGACGTGTATGATGGTGATCGGGTCCTTGTGCTTGATGACGTTCTCAGTACTGGTGGGACTTTAAAGGCTATCATGGAAGCTCTTGGCCATATCGGGGCGGAAGCGGCGGATATCGTGGTCGTGATTAAAAAAGCCGGAGAGAACGATCTCGAATCAGCGGGATATCCAGTCAAGTCATTAATAAATGTTGATGTCATCGACGGAGAAGTAGTTATTGTTGATGAACATGGGGATGATTGAACCCGTTAGATTTCACTTTATCTCTAGTTTTTCGAACGCCAAACTGGAATTGTCTTTTATAATAACTTTAACAATCCTCCTGATTTAGTTTAGAGTGATTATAATATATCAGTGATTGAGGGTGATATCCCCTTTCTTCTACCGGTATATTATGGATGCGAATAAATTTTCGTTAATCTATTCGTTA
>JBDGRB010000308.1:0-7851 GCA_042218485.1 Halobacteriaceae archaeon
TAGGACCTGAGCCTTCCAAGCTCATGGCCCGGGTTCAAATCCCGGCCGGCGCATTTCTATAGAATAATATGACGAGAACTCACCCTAGGTAGAGGAGTCTGTGTAACATGAAACATTTGACGTTCTCCCCGCCCGAAAGGGCGGGCCTTTGCGCCTGCTTCAACGTAAACTGTCCCGGGGTTACGCTCCGAGGAACTCTGTCTATCTTTCCTGTAGAATACTTTTTCAACTGATTCTTGATGTGAAAAGCAACTCAATCTCCTGGGGTTGGTTCAACTGGTGTATCGATTTCACTTGATCGGGAATACATATATAGAAACATACCAGTTGCGACAAGAATGAATGCAGCTGCCGTCCAAAAAGCAGCTAAAGTTGACACGGTATCTTTGATAATCCCAACAGCCAGTGGACCGCTAATTTGACCGATTTTCCAGGCAATTGAACGTAAGGACATACTTGAGGCGACTGAATCATATTTTTCACCTTCTTCAACAAATAATGACATACTTGCAGGTAATCGAATACTATCCGCGACGCCTAGAATACTGAACGCAAAGAACATAGTAATAAAAGCACCCGAAATGGTTCCTGTATACGAAAGGATATTTATTGTCACTACTGGGAGATAAGTATTCGCATAAGCCGCAAGCGGGATAATTGCCGTTCCAACTGCATACAGCAAACCGCCAACGGCAACGAAGTAATGTCGGTTTCCGATACGATCAGCTAAATTGCCCATATATCCTTGGAGAAGGGATTTCGATAGTTTCCCACCGGCGAGGATCCAGCCGATATGAAATGCACTCACCCCGAATTCTTTTCGGGCATATATTGGGAGGAAAATGATAACTGCCATCTTCCCGACACTAAATGCTAGCCGAAATGTGACAAGTGATTTTATCATCGGTAATCCGAGTAAATTTTGAATGGTTTCAACGCCCGTCGCCTCTTCAGGATCTTTTTGGCCACCCGGATTCTCACGAAGGAACGCAAAGACCAAAAGAAAGGCAAGTAGTGTAATAACACTCAATATAACATAGGTAAACCGGAAATTGTAGGCGAAAAGGAGATATCCACCGAAAATATCACCGGCGAGGCTCGAAAACGCCGCAACTTGATTATACGTTCCCAACCACCGGCCTCGACCGCCTTCGGGGCTAATCTCTCCAATGACTGTTGAGCCCGTGATCCAGAGGATACTCGCTCCAATCCCTTGCACAATTCGGATTAAAATCACGTGAATGGCGTTTGAGACAAGCATAAATCCGAAAAAGACACAGATATTGAGAAGCAGACCCAGGAGTAGATACCGCTTTGCATTGCCGGTATCAATTCCACGACCCAACGGAAGGACGATTAATAATTGGACGATTGCAAAAGCAGTTCCAAACATTCCTTCGATAAAACCCGTCGTTCCAAAGAGATCTGCATATAATGCAAGAGCGATAAGAATAGTCGAATACGCTTGGCTCCGCGCAAAAGCAGTCCCAGCTAACGCCACGAATTCAGGATCTTTAAATAATCCTAAATTCGAATGAAACCCGTCGCTCACTGTTATATTTCGAAAGAATAGTGGTTACTTTTTAAGTCCATTGTCTTCGGAAATTCCTGTCCATTGACCGAATTCTGATAACTTTCTAATCTTGTGAGATACCGAATCATTCAACGTTTTATACTGATGATTTTCTATTTATTAACCGAGGTATTTTCTATTTTGAAATCTGAGGTGTTTAGTATGGGTGAGACTGAATCAGGTGAGCATATTTATGATCCAGATGAAGAGCATGCCTTTCCGGATGAGAAACTCAATGAAGTGTTATCATATATCCTCGATGATGAAGAAATAACTGCCTATTTGAAGGCCCAAAACATCAATCCAACAATCCGGAAAGGGTATAATGATCACGGAAGCAAGCATATTGAGATCGTTCGCAATCGGGCCTTGCGACTGTATGATTTATTAAAACAAGCAAATATTTCGTTTAATGGCGCCCATGATCAGGGCCTTGAAGAAGCGGACGAAGCAATCATTATTGCCCTTGCAGCAACGCTTCATGACATTGGTCATGTTGTGCATCGAGATGATCATCCCTATTATTCCATTCCGTTAGCAGCAGATATTTTGGATCGTATCGTTCCCGAGTTTTACGATACGACTGAATCAGTTAAAATGAAAGGAGAAGTATTACATGCCATATTATGTCATCATACAGAAGAAACGCCATTAACGACTGAGGCAGGCGTTATTCGGGTTGCTGATGCCCTCGATATGGAACGTGGTCGATCTCGATTACCATATGAGCGTGGCGGTCGGGGGATCAACACTGTTTCAAGCCAGGCTATTGAACGAGTCTCGTTATATCCAGGCGAGGAGGTTCCGGTTCTCGTTGAAATCGAGATGCGGAATGCAGCTGGTGTGTTTCAAGTTGATAATTTACTCAAGGCCAAAGTAAATGAGTCGGGACTTGAGGATGATATCCGTATTGTGGCGTTAAATTCCAGTACTGGTGGAGAGAATCTCGTCGAACGTATCGAACTATAGTATTTTTCGAAATTTTGCTATTCTCTCTTAATAGCGATGATGTTCAACGCAGACTGGTGAGCGATTTCGTTTTGCGACAAAACGTGGGAGCAAAAAGCCTATAATTAGGAGAAGGTTATTCACAAGTATAGATGTCAATTACAACAATTCCAGTGTTTATCGGAGGATTTGGTGGCCCAATGGAATGGGCGGTCATCCTTCTTATCGCTGTCCTCCTCTTCGGAGCGAACAAAATCCCAAAACTAGCCCGAGCCACAGGGCAAGCGATGGGCGAATTCCAGCGTGGACGTGAAGAGATTGAACAGGAAATCGAAGAAATGTCCGATACTGACCTGTCGGGATCGGGTGAAGAATCCTCGTCGGATCTCTCACCGCCATCAGCAACGGAATCCGAATCATCATCGGAAGAAACGACCGAAGCATCCAGTGAATCATCCAGTGATTCATCTGAGGAACAAAACAAACAAGAATAATCGCATCGACTATTCCGTTATCCACGTGGAATCCTCCCCACGTATCAGGGGGCGCGTGGCCAAGCGGATTAAGGCGAGAGGTTCCTAACTTCTAGATCGCGGGTTCAAATCCCGTCGCGCCCGTCCTGTGGACTTTAAATTTATATTGTGAAACTCGGGCATCTACAGATGAACAAGGTGATTCCCTCAGGGCGTAACCTAAGGCGGGTCACATGTCGGTATATTATTTTTCGTCTGCGCGAATTCGGGGATCGAGATAATAGTATGCGATATCTTGCAATAGATTACCGATCACCAATGTTCCAACGACGATGATTGTAACGATAAGAATCGCACTCAGGTTTCGGGTGAAAAAGGCATCATACATATAGCCACCAAAGCCCGGAATAATAAATACCCGCTCGATGACGATTATCGATAAAAGCAGGGCAGAAAACATTTCGGTGAACATAATTGAAAACAGGAGTCCGGCGATGTATCGAAAGATATGTCGGGCGATCGAATAAACATCAGCCCCCACTGACCGAAACGTCTTGACAAATAAATCTGATTTATGCTCTGACGCATTTTGTCGCGTATATCGGGTCTGCAGGATGACCATTTCGACAAACAGGACCGCTCCAGCAACGATAAATCCCTTTGCATTCGGGAGGGCCCACGGACTGCCGTATTTGCTAACTTGGACAGAAAGTACAATATCATAATCTAATGCAATTTCAAAGATGGCCGCCGCAAGAAAGAACTGCGGGATCCCATACCCAATGTAAGAGACAAGTGCTGTTAGAGCGGTTGTAATTCGACCCTCACCAATGGATAAATATAGTCCGATGACGGATCCAATAACTGCTGCACTGATAAGGGCAGGAGCAACATAAGTTAATGTCACTAATACTTTGTGAATCGCATATTCCAATCCTTCAAGTTCTAATGTAGCGGCCCGCCAAATCCATGTCAGATAGGCATCGAGAAACGGGCCTTTTTCGTACGGATCCAGGCGGAGACCACCCCACGTTACATCCGAGGGATCGGCCGGTTCTAATCTGATGAGAACAAATACGAGCGTAAAAATAAAATATAATGCAAAAATCGACCATCCAATTCTATACAGTATGTAATTGCGAAAATTATTAGACACAAATGTTCACCTCGATATTAAGTCCCGCAAACGCCAGACCCTACATAGCACAATACATGCTTACAAACCTCCTCCTAAATGATTTACTAAATAGTTCATTGAAGTGATATCTCCATGATAATAATCCATATTGTTTTGATTCTAAACCAATGAAATATATCCCTGAAGATGCTTTATTACGACTAAATATAAATGGAATAAATTATTACAATTCCCACCAGAAAAAATATATCGAAAGTTATTAGATTTTTTAGTAATTTTTCGAAGACGAATATATTATTTAATTAATGGTTAATATAATATCTCTTTACCTGATGTATGCCAAGTGTCATCGAATAGTATGATACTAATATCTCGGTTTAATTGATATGTGGGATAAATTTATGCTAATCGACTACAACATTTTTACGTAAACAGGTCGAGTTTTATCTAATGGCAACTGAGCAGCAACAACCTTCGGATCAAACCGAAGATACGCTCCGGGAGAGATTGGAGCAACAAGAGGATATCAAACCATCGGTTGGGGAATATACCTGGATAGATTTTATCTGGGAATACGGGGACGATGAGACGATTTCACAAGTCTCAGCACAAATCGAAGATGGGGTTTCCAGTGAGGCGATCAAAGACGAAATTGACTGGGATTCAATCGATTGGTCGAATATTGATATCAATCCAGAAGAATATCTAGGCTTTGCGCCTGAGGATACTGAGAACGTGTTGGCCCTCGGTGACGATTATGCAGCGGTTTTTGATGAATTAGTTGATGAACGAACTGTGGATGTAAACGAAGATCTTGATGAAGATGAATTTTTCTCCACATTCGAAGGCGGGACAACGTTGGTCAATCGGTATGATCTCGAAAAAGCGGTGCCGATGGAAAACAAAAAACATTTCCGCGAAATAGAGCGCTACTGGGTCAATAAACCGTACGCCTTTGTCGTTATATTTCATTCAGATCGGGAAAATGAGAAGAAATACTATGTCATTGAACCATACCAAACAAAGATCGAAGAAGATCTGAAAGAATTTATCACCAAAAAGCTACGCACCGCAATTAAATATTCAAGTGAAGAAGTCGTGGTGGAAGGAGATGATTCTGACCGCCGTGAGGTGATCGAACGCGAGACGAAAAAACTCCTCGATCGATACGATCTATATGAGGGCGATTTTACCTCACCATCCGGTTTTATTCCCCGAATTCAACGGGTACTGGGAATGTCTGATCCAAGCGATACTGGATCATCCTCTCGTGAAGGGCTGCCCGCCCGTCCGGAACCTGCGATTCTCGAAGACGATCCCGAAACCCTCAATGAATATCAAGTCGAGAAATTATTGTATTATCTCAAGCGCGACTTCGTTGGGTATGAACGGATTGATGGGATTAAACATGACATCAATATTGAGGATATTTCGTGTGATGGCTATAACAGTCCTGTTTTCGTGTATCATACAGACTACGAGAATTTGATTACCAATATTTCTCATGGCAAAGAAAGCCTCGATGATTTCGTCGTGACATTGGCACAACGGTCAGGGAAGGGTATCAGTAAACGACAACCCCAAGTTGATGCGACACTACCGGATGGATCCCGTGCACAATTAACGCTTGGCGAAGAAGTATCTGGTCATGGGACAAATTACACGATACGGCAATTTAATGACGTCCCATTCACACCAGTCGATCTGATAAATTGGCATACCTTTTCATTGGAGCAGATGGCTTTTCTCTGGCTGTGTATTGAGAACAATAAATCACTGATCTTCGCAGGTGGGACTGCATCAGGGAAAACGACGAGCCTGAATGCTGCCTCGCTGTTCATCCCAAGTAATACAAAAATTGTCTCAATTGAAGATACACGTGAAGTAGAATTACCCCAACGCAACTGGGTTTCATCGGTCACGCGACCATCTTTCTCAGAGGAAGATCGTGGCGACATCGATGAATTTGACTTACTCGAAGCGGCCCTACGTCAACGACCAGATTACATTATCATGGGGGAGGTTCGGGGTGAAGAAGGACGAGACCTCTTCCAGATTATGTCGACGGGACACACAACCTATACCACATTCCACGCAGATAATGTCAGTGAGGTATTGAAACGGTTTACGACGGATCCGATCAATGTCTCGAAAACCCTCTTTACGGCTCTCGATCTCATTTCAGTGCAATCAGTAACGAGAGTCCAGGGCAAGAAAGTCCGCCGCAATCGTCTCATTACGGAGATTAACGAATATAATGCTGAAAATGACGAGATTAATGTTCAGGATGTATTCCAGTGGCAACCTGCTACGGATGAATTCCAACGCCAACCTGGCTCAAATACACTCGAAGAGATAATGTTTGATCGCGGCTGGTCTGCAGATCGACTTGAGAAGGAACTCTTCAAACGGGAAGTCGTCCTCTCCTATCTTATTCAAAATAATCTCAATGAATATGGCCAAGTGGCAGCCTCATTACAAGCCTTTATTTCGGATCCAGACACAATCCTTGCTCTCATTGCACAAGATAAACTTGAACAAAGTCTTGAAAACCTTCGACAAATGGAAAGTGTTATCATTGATGTTGATCCGCAAAAAGAAGAAATGGTTCCACGGCCGGATCCAACCGAGAATGTCTTAGATACGACTGCGAATGTGTTAGAAGAAGCCCGTGATGGAATCCTTGCTGAATATGAGGATGTCGAGGCCGACATTATCGATGCATTAACGCAAACCGAAGAAGAGGAAGATATTATCGCCCAAGCTGTTGAGGAACGGACACAACTGCAAGAAATCACCCAAGCCACTGTTGAAGAAAATGTAGAGAGTCCTGATCAAACAGTGAGTACGGCAAATGGTGGTGAGGTACAACCACCAACGGAAGAAACCGAGGAGGAGACCGAAGAAGAGGTAACAGAGCCAGAGTCTCCTGAAGAACAAGAAACATCCGAAGAATCCGAGCCTCCTGAAGAGCCAGAGTCTCCTGAGGAACAAGAAACATCCGAAGAATCAGAACCTGATGAAGCATCTGAAACAGCGGAGGAACCAACCGAAGAAGAATCTGGAGAAGCGGAAGAAGATGAATTTGAAATCTTTGAAAGTGCGTTAGTGGATGACGAAGAAGATGATGAGTCGACAAGTGATACTGAAGCCGAAACGGATAATGAAACTACAGAGGATAGCGATGAGGAGGGGAGTTCATGAGTTTCGGCACTCGTGAGATCCAGAATCAGACAGAGATTATCGCTGACTTCTTTTATCCTCTCTATCAGTTCATCTTTTCAGAAGACAGTGATTTTGTCGCCTCATTAGATACCAAATTATCCGAAGCACGGATGTCTGATACCGTCGAATTATACCTCACGAAAGCACTTGCCGTCGGTACCTTTGCTGGCGCAATTTTGTGGCTGCTCGGGTTGTTTATCGGCTATGTATTATTTGTCTTGGGCATTGTCTCGACGGAAAATCTGATTGGACTACCCGTTTCTAATCCGACATTATTGGCGATAATTGAGGCCATTAAAATACCGGCGTTAGTGTTCTTAACCGCCTTAGTGTTTGGGTCGATTGGATTTGCGTTTGGCTTTGGCGGTCTCGTTTCGATCCCCTATTTCCGCGCAAATGAACGAGAGCGTGAAATCAATATGTTGTTGCCTGATGCCGTGTCGTTTATGTATGCGTTATCGATGGGTGGGTTAAACCAACTCGAAATTCTCGAA
>JBDGRB010000236.1:0-7739 GCA_042218485.1 Halobacteriaceae archaeon
AAGCCCCGCCCTCAGGGAAGCGGCGTCAGCCGCTGAGTAGGGCGGGGTAGTTCACCGTCGGAGTCTCCGGCCAGGGAGCAACATGGTGACCGTACCAGCGTGATCGAGTGGAGCGGAGACGTTGACGTAAGTCCATCGTTGCTATTCGTCAGAACTAGACACTTGTATGGGAAAGATATGCTTCAGAAGGCTTATCCACAACAAACGTCGTAACGGATAGTAATGGAAGTATTCGAGGTATCGAACATAGATTTTGACCGGTATTCGAACCGGCAACTTGCCGGTGTTCCCCTACTTGCCTTGGGCATCGCCTTGGCAATTATTTTAACGTGGTTCGTCCTCTACGGTACTCCAGTGTTCCTTGGTATCGAGTTCACTGGGGGGACGGAGTTAACACTCCGGACTCAAGATTCTCCAAGCGCCATTCAACGCACATTTGAAAATGAAATAACGAGCATTCGCCAAATCCGAACCCAAGAGAATGTTTATCTCGTTACGTTTCAGTCTGCCAATAGTGATGTCTTAGCGTCCCAGGCTCGATCGGCTGGTTATGAGATTGAAGCGATCGAGACAACGTCGCCCATTTTCGGCGAGAGTGCCCAACAACAAGCACTCTTTGGATTAGTTGCCGCATTTATCGGGATGAGCATCATTGTATTCTTGTTATTTAGAACCTTTGTGCCGAGTATCGCAGTTGTTCTGTCTGCATTCAGCGATATCGTCATTCCTATTGCTGTCATGGATCTTTTGGGCATCGAACTTTCAATCGGAACAGTTGCTGCGCTGTTAATGCTAATCGGATACAGTGTTGACTCAGATATACTCCTAAATAACCACGTTTTGCGGCGATCAGGAAGTTTTTATGAAAGTGTCTATCGGGCTATGCGTACTGGTGTAACGATGACAGTTACATCTATTTCAGCGATGACAGTGATGACAATTGTATCCTATTTATTTGGAATTGAATTATTGACCTCAATTGGCTTTATCTTGGTTATTGGATTAGCAACAGATTTAATGAATACATATATGTTGAATCTCAGTCTCCTTCGTTGGTATAAATTTGAGGGGGTGAAACGATGAGTACGATACGAGAACGATGGCGCGTCGTATTGTTGACCATTCTGATTATTGCCAGTGGCGTTGCTATATTTGCACCCGGAATTGGTCAATCAGCTGGGCTTACTAATCTTCAATATGGCCTTGACTTAGCTGGTGGCGCACGCCTACGAGCGCCTGTTGTGGGTATTACAGCAGAGGGGGTCAACGTAACCGGCCAAAATGAACTTGATATAGAGCAGAATATCTCATCACAACTCAATGTAGATATCACGGATGTCCAGGCACGACCTGCGCAAAATACAGTTGAGGTATTTGCTGACAATGTAACCCAACAGGGATTACGGAACGCCCTTCAACAGATGGGGCTTAACCCGAGTACAGTTCGTGATGGTGTCACTGCAGAGACTCGACAGACGATCGTGAATGTTTTACAACACAAAGTGAATGCCCTGGGACTATCAGGGGGAAGTGTTAGTATTGCTCAAGCCGCCGCCGGAACACATTTCATCATTATCGAAGTTCCGAACCGAGACATAGCTGAAGTAAAAGAAGTCGTCGATGAACGAGGTGTGGTCAAAATTGTGGCGAGTTTTCCTGCGCCTGGAAATAAGACGGGGACTATTCGAAAAACAGTATTAACCCAAGGGGATTTCGCGAGTATTCAACCGCCGACAACTCAACAGGGTGTTCCAGTCGTTCCGGTCACGCTAACCCAATCAGCAGCCAAAGATTTTGCTGCGGCGATGCTTAAATACGGATTTACGACCGGTCGCGGAATTGAAAATTGTCAGTATCAATCTGCTCCAAATAGTTCATATTGTATCTTAACTGTCCTTAATGGCGAAGTGGTATACGCTGCGGGTATGGGCGGAAATCTTGCCCAAGATATTCGGACCGGAAACTTCAATCAAACCGGAAAATTCGTCATTCAAACCCGAAATATGAGTGAGGCCCGACAGTTACAAATTAATTTACAGGCTGGTGCTTTGCCTGCAAGTCTTGATCTTGAGAATGGCACAGCAAATTATATCTCCTCAAGTCGGGCTGAAAACTTCAAGGTCACTACGTTTATTACTGCCCTAGTCGCGGTCTTTGCTGTCAGTGGTGTTGTTTTCCTTCGGTATGGTCGGCGGGAAGTTGCACTCCCGATGATAGTCACGGCTCTATCGGAAGTGATTATTCTCTTAGGATTTGCAGCCGCTATCCGGCTTCCATTGACTCTTTCACATATCGCAGGGTTTATTGCTGTTATTGGAACAGGGGTTGATGATCTCATTATTATCGCCGACGAAGTACTTACTGAGGAAGTCTCAAGTAGCCATGTGTTCAAAAATCGGTTCCGGAAAGCACTGTGGATTATCGGGGCAGCTGCCGCCACAACAATCATAGCGATGGCACCACTTACCCAATTGAGTCTCGGGGATTTGCGAGGATTTGCCATTATTACTATCCTAGGTGTATTGATCGGCGTGATTATTACTCGCCCTGCATACGGGGACATTCTCCGGGAATTGATGACGGATAAATAACAATTTGGGATATATTTTGGTTTAATAATCTTCGAGCTCTGATTGATTTATATCCTGTAAAATATCTTGACATGTTTGCCATGATGACCGTGCACATCGTGGCAATTCATTATTTGTTTCTATATATGAGTAAAGAAATTCACGAGTTTGGGAATCGCTTGGATATCCACTTCCAATATTGCCATACTCGTCCGACAACGTGGCGATATGTTCTTCTCGATGTTGTTTCGCAATGATACTTGCCGCTCCCACGAGGTCATCCGTTTCATCTGCCCGATGTGTAGCAGTAATTGAAATATCAAATGGGACCATTTCCTGAAGCCGAGCTTTGAAACGATCGGGATTTACATCACTTGCATCGACTGTCCCTGCAAGACCGGCATCCACGACTTTCTCCAATGCTTTGGCATGTGCTTTCACGATGATTGTATTCATATCGTCCGGTGAGGAATCGATTTCTATCGGCGTAATTTCGACCACACCAATGGTAATATTTTCATTATTCCGGAGCGATGTCGCAATTTCTTTGCGTTTTCCGTTAGTGAGGACTTTTGAATCAGCAACAGAATTAGGTAGTTCCGTTGGATCCGCAACGACAGCAGCAACAAACAGAGATCCTAAGACCGGCCCTTTCCCAGCCTCATCAACACCGAATCGTCGAGAGGTCATATACGAGTCTGTTGAGATAACTTGTCACTCGATTATCGAAAGTATTCTTCGTTTTCGAATTCCTCATCTTCTCCTTCAACATCGATCACATCAAGTTTTAATGGTTGTGTTCGCATGCCGATTTGACCAGCTAAACTGGGCGACGTACGACCACCGTCTCCTGTCATCAACTCTTTTATATAGAGCCCACCTTCTCCTTTGACAGTAATTTCGGCATGAGTTGGATCGAGTAATTCTCCGTCAATTGCATATACGTCTCGTTCTCGAATTTTATCGGATCGACGATGTGATACTCGTTGTGGGGTCCGTTGCTCGATGGTCGCACCTTCGAGTCTTTCAATAGCTTGTTCGAAATTCTCCTGTTCGACGGGGTTGGAAAATTCAACTTGAATTCGGTACGTTTTCGATGCCGACAATTCTTTTACACGCTCTACCATTTCATATGTTGCAAGTCTGAGATTATCGACTTCTACCTTCTCGCCTGCATATTCATTGATTTTTGATTCTAATGTGTCAACGTCAATTTTTCTGTGCCGGGGATTTTTTACTTCAATAACAAACGGCCGTCCCGATCCCAGCATTTTTGCGTCAATATCTTCACGACCAGCACCATGGAATATCGCCTCATCGCCATCCATCGCCTCACGCACCGGGGGCGTCGTGAGTTGTTCTACACTTTCCTCATACCGATAGCCGGATCCATCACAAATTGAACATTCATCGCCTTCAATATATCCAGTCCCGTTACATTCCGAACACGGCCATTCTGTCTGCGGAATTTCTCGACTGAATTTCCGATATCGTCCATACACAAATGCAGGATTGATTGAGATTTCCACTTCATTCGCAGCTAATTTGAGAAGGATTTTGATATCCGGTCGCTCAAAATCCACTTCTTTCTCTAATTCGTTTTCGACCCGTTTGCCCACTTCTCGGTTGAATTCACGTTTAAATTTTTCACTGCTGTCCTCCGATAACTCAATTTCCTCATGAAGCAATGCTTCATTTTCTTCTATTAATGGTGGTGGTCGAGTTCCGATTTGAAATGTCTGAAACTCAATATCGGATAGTTCTTCGAGGACCTTGGCTGCCCATTCACCGTATCTATCACAGTAACCATCACAAACCCAGCAAGGCTCAGTGGGTTCTTCATACGACGTGTCATCGATGAGATGAATCGTCGTCCGTAGAGACTGTCCACGGGTTGAATTTGTCAGATCAAAACTTCTATTCGCGAAACACCGGCCGAGACAGGAATTACAGAGAGGACCAGTTTCTAATGCATCCCGAGCAGACTCAATAATCATTACTACCTAGTTGTGGATGTTCCTTGACGTATCCTTCGATGTGGGGGAGATATCAACAACAATAGGTTTTCTCTATGATGGTTTGAAGTGGCGACTTAACACGTCATGGTTTCCGTTTATTTATGGGATGCTGGCTTGAATTCTTCCAAATTCAGGGAAATTCGTCTCGCTAAGATTAACTTTGTTCCCACTGTGAATCATTCATATGTACAAACATGTCGCATTATTAGTGCGAAAAAATAATATGAGTCATGAGGAATTTGTCGATTATTGGTTAACTAATCATACACCAATCGCAAAAAATATTGAGGGGGTCGTTCGGTACCACACCGTAAAACCAGTGGATCCGACTGCTGCAGAATTTGATGGTATTGCCGAACTTTATTTTGAGGATTTGGAAGCTTTACACGATGCATTAGGGAGCGAAGGCGAACGCGATTATGATCCGACAAAAGAAATCGCAAAGAAAGCGCGAGAAGATGTCGATAATTTCCTGGCAATCGAACAACGTCCACGATTAATTGGCGAAGAAATTATTGAAAAGGACACGACCGATGGGGATACGACCGGATTATACAAACATTCGGCATTCCTTGTTCGCAAACCGAGTATGTCGCATGAGGAATTTATTACATACTGGGAAAATGAACACGTTCCAATTGCAAAGGAGATTCCTGGGGTGGTCCGGTATACGCGTGTCATTCCAACGCAACCAGCCCATGCTGAATTTGATGGAATTGCAGAACTCTATTTTGAGGATCTTGACGCCTTGAAGGCATCACTCGGCGAAACAGGAACTAGAGATTACGATCCAGATGATCCCAAGGCCAAAGCAGCCCGAGACGATGTTGATAATTTTCTTGCAATCGAAGAACGGCCGCGATTGATTGGTCAAGAAACAGTCCAGAAAGATGAGACATAATTACTACCCATGCCAGATTATCAAACCCAAATACGTGAATCATTTCCAGAACTCAACGACATCACATCAGAGTCTCTCAAAAATAAAGTCATTGAGGCGTGGCGACTTGGCCTTAAGCGAGGTGGGTGGCAACATATAGAGGATATCCCATATGCGTGGAACATACACGAAGTAACGAATGTTGAGCACGTACGGGGAGTAGCTCGAATTGCGATCAATGCTGCCAACGAACAACGAGATTTTCATGGGGCCGATCCTGATTTGGACGTGATTATTGCCGCCTGTCTGTTACATGATGTCGGAAAATGCTATGAATATGTTACTCATGTCGATGACACTCTATTGAAGGATCCAGATCCGACGTACGCAACCGATGAAATTCCACATTCGTTATCTGGATATGCATTAGCGCATGAAGTCGGGTGTCCAATTGCGGTGCAGCGGGCAATTCCTCACTATCTTGGCGAAGTTCCACAACGGACACTGGAAGCAGAATTAGTAAAAAGTGCAAATTCAGCATCATCGAATGCCATTACACAGGCAACGATGGGGATAACGTTACAGGAATGGATTGATCAGTATTCACAAACAAACTGATATGATGGCCTATCGGCTACATTTCGATGCACTCCAGGGCACAATATTGTCGATACAGATCATCTTAAGAGTATGAGTATGCGCCATTTCATCGTGATCGGTCATGACGTTCCACTTGATGGTGAGTTTTCATTGGATGATATAGCGGGTGAGGCTGGTCGCCTTGATGTTTTATGTCGATGTGTCAGTGCTGCGGTATTTCTTTCACATGATATTCGAGATAATGTGCAGGTCTGGTTAATTTTGCAAAACTCAGTAACGATCCATATTGACAGTGAGAACTTGAAATATATGCATCCAGATGAGCGAAATATTGCCGCGTTACTTCGAGATGCGTTACAGGCAAAATCGGACGCAATCGGCCATCAAGAAGTCACGAGCTCGCCAGGCATTCATGTCTCAAAGCGTGGATTAGAGCCCATTTTGTCATCACTACCTGCTGATCAACCAGTCGTCCAACTCCACCATGAGGGTACTCCACTTCCAGAGTGGCAACATCAAACTCCCATTGTAGTGGTATCGGATCACAAAGATTTCACAAATACCGAACAATCAATTCTCCAATCGCATCGAGATGAAAAACTTTCAGTAAGTCCACAAACACTGCACGCAAATCACGCAATTACGGTCATGCAAAATTATATCGATACCCAATATTACACCACCTACTAATCGTTTCGATGGATCAGCCAAATGGAAAGGACCCAACAGAGAATTCGGAACGATTATATTATATTCTCTAGTTAATTTAATTGCGGGCCGGTAGGGTAGCTTGGTATCCTTCGGCCTTCGGGTGGCCGTAACCTGAGTTCAAATCTCAGCCGGCCCATTGATGGATGTGGTTTTTCAATGATCGGAGTATAATTTAATGACATCAGTGTGTTCTAATCCATATATTGCTGTTGGCGTGTTATCTAAACTGTTCGAAGTGGCTTTATCGTAGGTGCCTATATTCAGAAGTTGATGATATGTGGCAAATATTGTTTTCCTTCTAACCTTATTGAGGATGTAGATGGGAGAGCAGACATGATTGCGCTATTAGTTACGGAAGATAATTAGCCACTAATCTCTCTCGATTAAAATAGGGCGTCTACAGGGGGTTCGAGGCAAGTGCATCTGGGCTTGGTTACGAGGTACTTCACTCTACCGAGTCAATTTGAATATCATTAGATTACCATTGATGTAGGGCCTGAGGTCCGTGACTCCACGAGAGAATACCGAAAAACGTTACCACTCCTGATAATGCAGCAAAGCCGCCCGCAAAAAACACCCATTTGATGCCAAACTGCCCCATCAGCCAGCCACCGACAAGCGGAGCGAGAACGCTTCCTGGTTTCCAGACAAGCGAGCGAACTCCGAAACTACTCGCTATTCCCTCACCTTTTCCTTCGTCTGCGAATAGTGCCATACTCGCAGGTTCACGAAACGCATCGGCAATACCAAGCAGTCCGTTTAAGATTAGGATAATTACGACGGTGCCGGTTATCGTGCCGGCGAGTGGAATTGATATCGAAAGAAATTCCTCGAAAAATGGGGCAAACGGAAACGCAAAAGCAATCACTCCATAGGCGCCCCCACCGAGAAACACGAATAATGCCCGTCCTTGACGATCCGAGAATCGGCCAGCAACTGGCTGACAGAACATATTCAGTA
>JBDGRB010000175.1:0-7562 GCA_042218485.1 Halobacteriaceae archaeon
ACCCGCTTTCGGGTTCGAGGCCGAGGCCACTGACAAGCCCCGCGCCACCGTGCGCGGGGCAATTGACAAATCTCTTTGATAGGCACCGATATCTCTTACTATGGATATTGATACGGATCGATTGCGATCTGATATTGAACAGAATGCACAATTTGGGGCGATAGATCATCCCGATGGGCGAGGCCGGACTGTTTTGACAGGTACTGAGGCGAATAAACAGGCCAGGGATTATCTGGTTGAACGAATGGAAGCAGCAGGATTAACCGTGCAGATAGATGCTGTGGGAAATATCTCTGGACGCTGGGAGCCGGCAGAAATAACGACACCAAATCCAATTGCAGCAGGTAGTCATCTTGATTCGGTCCCAGAAGGTGGAATCTTTGATGGACCGTTGGGTGTATATAGTGCTTTAGAAGCTGTTAGAACAATCAAAGAGACAAAGACAAATATAAACCGCCCACTCGAAGTCGTCTGTTTTACTGAAGAGGAAGGACAACGGTTTTGTGACGGATTACTTGGATCCTCGGTTGCATCGGGATATAGATCGGTAGATGAGGCGTTACAGCTAGAAGATGACAGCGGCACAACGCTTCAAGAAGCGCTGACATCGATTGGATACCAGGGGAAAGGGATGCTTTCCTCAGCTGAATGGGATTCCTGGCTTGAACTTCATGTTGAACAGGGGACACGGTTAGTGTCTCAAGGCGTTTCTGTGGGTATCGTAACGGATATTACCGGTATAACTCACTGTGAAATTACAATCAAGGGTGAGGCAAATCATGCAGGAACGACATCGATGAATGATCGACGGGATGCGCTCACTGCTGCGAGTGAGATTATACTTGATGTTGAAGCAATCGCAAACCAAGTCGTCGAGACAGAAAGCAAAACTGCCGTGGGAACAGTTGGATCCATAGACGTAACTCCAAATGCAACGAATGTCGTACCAGGAACTGTAACCCTTGGCTTGGATATTCGTGATATTTCCAGTGGAATGATTGATCAAATAATTTCACACATTAAAGATTCGATATCGACAGTTGAAGCAAATCGGCCGGTTGATATTGAATTCTCTCGATCAATCGATTTGGAACCGACGCCGATGCATGACAAATGCCAGCAAGCTATCAAACAAGCAGGAAATGATACGGGTATTGAAGTCATTTCGTTACACTCTGGCGCCGCTCATGATACGATGCACGTTGCCAGAACAACTGATAGCGGTATGTTATTTGCCCCATCACAAGGGGGATATTCCCATACCCCCAGAGAATGGACTTCATGGGAGGATTGTGCCAAAGCGACGGAAGTCTTAATGGCAAGCATTATTCGCTTATCAAACTGATTGACTATCGTTTCCGCTCGACATTTTTTGAATCCATTGGCTCTATATCTACCTCGGATAAACTAGCATAGTATCCACATTCACGCGGCCACGACCGAAAAGCTCAGAATATCGAACAAGTGATGAGTCGCTTACTGTATTGATTTACCAGTATATTCTCCGAATTGCATAGTCAGTTCTAAGGACTGGCCAAGTCACATACATATATATGAGTCAATCATTATCGGAAGATATTGAAACAATTCTTCGAATGGCAGTCAGAGAACCAGAAGACCCTCTCCCGGCAATGGAACAGTATGGACGCGACCAGGGATTTCCTATTGTCGGGCCTGAAGTCGGCCATACGCTCCGATTATTAGCTCGATGTACACGCGGACGCCACGCTTTTGAATTTGGATCCGGATATGGATATTCTGCAGCTTGGTTGGCAGGAGGATTAGATGAGACTGGTGAAATCATCTTGACAGAAGAGGATAAAGAGGAACTCGATAAAGCATACGAATTCCTCAATGACGGTCCATATGATGTTACGTTTCATTTCGAACATGGGGATGCCCATGAAGCCCTTGAGAGGTATACTAAAGATTTCGATATTGTTCTGATCGATCACGACAAAACATTGTATGTTGATGCCTATGAACAAGTTAAATCTCAACTCGCTTCGGATGCCGTCATTGTTGCAGATAACATGTTAGGCGGACCAGTTGATCCATCATCCGTTCGCTCAGCACTCGAAGGAGAAGATCCAGAAGATGAAATGGTGCGAGGCGTTGCCAATTATATAAATCATGTCCGGAATGACCAAGCTGTTGAATCCGTGTTACTTCCCCTCGGAGAAGGTATTTTCGTAAGTCGTGTGGTATCTCAAGATTAGGTGTTTCGGTGTCAGAAGAATATAATTTGAAATATATAGGACAGATTTGGCCGCGTTAATCTTCATTCAGATAAAACGCATCTGTGCCATGATCGTCTTGCCAAGCAAAAGCAAACATTACCTTGCCGTTGATTGGTGTTAATGATCGACCATCATTACTTTGCCCAGTATTCATATTCCATTGTGTACCATCCGCTTGAACCATTTTATCTTTAATTCGTGTAAATGAATATCCTGGATTTTGATAGCCAGACATACCATTTTCGGTTGCAAATATAACGATTTGTTTGCCACCAACACTGGTTTGCAGAACACCATTGTGTTTCTGCACCTCTGGATATGGAAACCCAACTGGTTCTTCAGGATCTTCAATTCCATAAATCAAGGTTTTTGGATCGATATCATCTCGATCCCAGTTTCGAGTCCCCTCGTTATGTAATGCTTGTAATCCAAACCCTTCGCCGGAAAAATATTGATCATATGGTGATTTATCATAATCAATCGGTTCAGGTGTTGAACCCTCACCTGCTGCTTCACTTTGTCCGCCAGGCGATGCCAAAACTTGGCCGTCCGAATATGCCTCACGAAACTCTTCATATGTCATCATCGAAACAGGTAGTACCCTAAGTTCTTGCCCTTCGAAGTGGCCCCTAATACATATGCCTCGGGACTGTTTCCATTCCGAATCGGTATTTCGGTCATACATAACAAGGTCATCATCTGCTAATTTTCCCGATACACCAAATTCCAATCTCTTTCCACCGACGCGGCGGTCATAAATGATAGCACTACTACATAACGGACACCAAGTGACAGCTATTGGAATGCCACCATAGGTATCATTGACGATTTCATGATAGTTGAGATATCTAATTGGATAGCCCCGCGGGCAGAGGTTGTCGGTGCTATCAGCTATATTCGAAACCGTTCGTTTATCAACCACGATCAAACGATCGGAATCCTCGCCTCCATAGGTGTCCCTGAATTCTGGCGAGTCAACGCTTGGAATCGTATCCTTTGGTATTACTTGTTTGACATTCATTATTTGGGGTTTCTCACATTAGATAGTTACAACTGTACCCAGTTTTTTATTGTGACAAATCTCGTATATGTGTTCTGCAGTGGCAACATCTAAGAGAGCTGTTCCGACACTATTTACAATCAGAATATCGTCTTCGTCTTCGCGGGTATACTCGTCGGTACAGATAGTAGCGAATGGAAGAAAATCGTTTGCCTGCATATTGGCTGCGATCGGTCCGCCTGTCTGAGCAACTTCTTCTGGGACATCTGCAAAGCAGGCCGTTGCCCGCGAGTAAATGGTCGCATCTAGCTCCTGCATTTGTTTTGTATACGCACCAACTGCGACAACAACAGCGCCAGCCGGGATTGCTGATCCCTCAACAACCGGCTCGGTACTTGTTGTTGCAGTGACAACGACATCTGCGTCCATCACCGCGTTTTCTGGAGATTCAGTTGCCGTTGTTACAACATCGAGTTCCGATGCGAGATCATTCGCACAGCTGTATTTTGAATCACTTGGGGAGTAAACCTTAATTGTTTCCACAGACGTGGCTGTAGCGATTGCCCTTGCTTGCCATCGAGCTTGTGTACCCGCACCAATGAGACCTAATGTGATTGGTTTATGAGCCAGAGCTTGTGCTGCGATCCCACCAATACATCCCGTTCGGGCATTCGTGATGCGGTTGCCCGCCATAAATGCCACTGGTTCGCCAGTTGTTGCATCTGTCAGGACGATTTGGGCTTGAACAGTTGGCAGATTTCTCTCCGGATTGCGTTCATGGACAGTCACGAGTTTGGTCGCAAAGAATTCATGGTCATGGATATAGGCTGGCATCGTCAAGGCAGTTCCTGCCGCGCCATTTTCCCCAGTCCCAACTGGAAAATGGGGACGTGAAGGCTGTTCATAGGCTCCATTCTGTTGTGCTTTAAATGTGTCAACGATGACTGGTAACAACTTCTCTAATGAAAGTGAAGCAGCAATATCCTCATCCGAAAGTACATGAATTGATGGCATCAAGTAGGATTTTTGTATTGGTTAATCGTAAATTTATTTATGGATGTGGCAGTAATCGGAGGAGGGATTGTTGGGTTAATGAGTGCGTACTATCTCAACGAGCGGGGGGCATCGGTGACAATTTTTGAGAAACAATCACTTGGTAGCGGGAGTACAGAACGATCTCTAGGTGGGATACGATCCCAATACTCAACGGAAGTCAATGTTAAACTTTCAAAAATAAGCAAACAGGTTTGGAATGATTTCGAATCAATTTTTGGCACTGATATTGCTTTTCGGCAAGTTGGATATTTATTTTTAGCGCGTGACCAACAGACTGCAGACGATTTCCAGAGTAATGTCGAAATGCAAAATCGGTTAGGTGTTCCTACCAAATTTTTAGAACCGAACGAAGCACTAACAGTTTGTCCACAATTGAATGTTGAGGAATATACGGCAGCTACATATCTGGAATCAGATGGTTTTGCTGATCCTCACTTAGCGCTCCAAGGTGTCTCGAATACACTTGCAACAACACCTGTGGATATTCTCACTAACAGTCAGGTTCAATCAATCACTACGGAAGGAGATAGGATAATAGGCCTATCCACGGAGGATAAATCGTATACCTTCGATTATATAGTTAATGCTGCTGGTCCGTGGGCCAAACAAATTGCCGAGATGACAAATATTTCTATTCCGATCACCCCCAAACGAAGACAGTCTATTGTTGTGGATCCAGAGATAGCAGTTGATGAGTCGATCCCGTTAACGATTGACTTGGATAATGACGTGCATTTCCGTCCAGAACGAGATGGGAAAGCCCTTATAGGAGGCCACGTAGGTGACGATCCAGCAACGGATCCTGATACCTATTCACGGGATTTTGACCTTGATTGGGCTGAAACGATATTGAATCGAGCAAACAAATGTGCGACGTATTTTGGTCCACAAACACGGATTCGCCGCGGTTGGGCCGGACTGTATGCAGTAACTCCAGATCATCATCCAATCATTGACGAAATAAAGCCAGGATTTATTACGGCCGGTGGATTTTCAGGACATGGTTTTCAACACGCTCCTGCCACTGGGAAAATAGTCGCTGACATCATAATCGATGGTGGAACCTCTCGAGTTGATCTTGGATTATTGAGTCTTGACCGTTTTGCAAACAATAATTTAATCGAAGAACGAAATGTAGCCTGATCATCTCTTTGAATTTTTCAGTAATGTGAAACGAAAGCCCACGGCTATGGCCGTGAGACGAGGGAAGATTGGATATCGGTTCGTTATCGATGTGCCTGGGATTGAATATTTGGTTAGAATAGAACGATTCTTGTTCTTTCGTTTATCAATACACAGGTATGCATGACAAGCGTGTTTTAGTGACGGGTGGAGCGGGATTCATCGGCTCGAATCTTGCAAATTATCTTGTTTCTGATAATGAAGTAATTGCACTCGATAATGGTTATTTAGGAACGCCTGATAATCTACATGATGACGTGACCTTCATTGAGAAGAACGTGCTCGAAGATGGTTTGCCTACCGATGTCGATATCGTGTTTCATTTAGCTGCCCTCTCTTCATTACAGATGCATGAGGAAAATCCGCAACAAGGTGCTCGTGTAAACATTGAAGGCTTTATTAATACAGTCGAACAGGCGCGAAAGGATGGATGTGACACTGTCGTTTATGCATCGACCTCTTCAATTTATGGGGACCGAACGGAACCATCTCCAGAATCGATGGACGTGGAAGCCCGAACAGGGTATGAAGCATCAAAACTAGGTCGTGAGCGGTATGCTGAATATTATATTAATCGGTATGATATGGCGATGGCGGGCATGCGGTTTTTCTCCGTTTATCAAGGATTTGGCGGGGCAGAATCACACAAAGGCGAATATGCAAATATTATTGCACAATTTGCCGATGACATTGCTCATGGAGAGTCGCCAGTTGTATATGGTGATGGCACACATTCACGCGATTTTACCCATGTCAATGATATCGTCCGAGGGCTTGAATTAGCGGCCGATAATGAGTTATCCGGCGTGTACAATTTAGGGACAGGTGAACAATACACCGCGAATACAGTAGTCGAGATGATTAATGATGAACTCGGAACTGATGTTGAGCCGGAATATGTCGAAAATCCAATTCCTGAAGACATTTTCGTCCATGACACACTCGCTGATCCATCGAAAATCAAGAGAGCTACGGGCTGGGAGCCGCGAATCGGCTTTGAAGAAGGAATCAAGCGTGTCTGCTCATATTATAAAGAGACCACATAATTACTCAAACCATGCGTCGACAAATCCAAATAATAGGTGTGCCGGCCGATTTTGGTGCCAATCGCCGAGGCGTTGATATGGGACCGTCTGCAATACGATATGCTGGCCTTGGAGACGAACTAACACAAGCTGGAAATGAAACGACTGATGCCGGCGATTTACTAGTTCCCCGGGCAGAAGAAACGGAACCCGAGACTGATAGTGTTGAAGGGAAGGCCAAATTTCTGCCGCAAGTCGAAGGGATATGCTCACGGTTAGCTGAAGAAGTCGCAGAAGCTATCGATAATGATCTTTTTCCCCTCGTGCTCGGAGGCGATCACTCGATTGCAATTGGGACGATTAATGGGGCATCACAGGCTACCGATATCGGGGCCATTTGGTTTGATGCCCATGGTGATTTTAATACACCCGAAACGAGTCCATCAGGAAACGTACATGGTATGCCATTAGCTGCCGTTACCGGCCAGGGGATTTTTGCAGGAATGGAATGGGCAAATGCCACAAATCTACCTGAAGGGAATGTCGTTATCGTCGGCCTTCGAAATGTGGACGAGGAAGAGCGGAACGCCCTTAAGCAAAGTAGTATTTCCGTATTTACAATGTCAGATATCGATGAGCGGGGTATGAAATCGGTGGTTGAAGATGCTATTGATATTGCAACCCATGGGGTTGATGGTATCCATGTAAGCCTGGATTTGGATTGGGTTGACCCAAATGACGCGCCAGGAGTTGGCACACCAGTTCGCGGTGGTGTCACGTACCGAGAGGCACATACTGCGCTTGAGGCCGTCGCTGATCGGGATAAAGAGCAGAATGTTCTTCGATCAATGGATATCGTTGAGGTAAACCCGATTTTGGATTCTTCGAATCGAACAGCAGAACTTGCAACAGAACTTGCGGCTAGTGCGTTAGGGAAACGGATCATTTAGTATTAGCTTTCCGCCCCTTAGAAAGAGGTTTCTAGCATCGAATCAATCTGCTTTACTGGGAGCAAAGACTGAGATACAGGCAACGAAATCCTCGTCTTCTAAATCCATC
>JBDGRB010000196.1:0-7459 GCA_042218485.1 Halobacteriaceae archaeon
GATGGTCAGCTCATATGTATGCACAAGGCTATGAGAAACCATTGCTAATCCTACGATGGCGCGGTCATTTGAATCCATATTAGATGATTGTCTATCCTTCGTGGGACTTCGTAGCTTGATTTGGCATGATCCAAGAGCGTCTCTGCATTTGCAGTTCCGAATAGATGTGATGCAAGTGCCTCGTCATTCTCGATACCGTGACTGATTCATCTGTAATAGATTTATAAGGATAGTTGCTACTCATCTACACTCAAAGGTTAATCAGTTCTATTATAACAATTCTGCCAAATTTAATGGGCTTAATTAGGATTCAAATGGATAGATGGGAAAACCAACTGAATGTTTATCACAAATTCATTTCATGGTTAGTGTAAAATTTATTGCATCTTCAAACGCCACCTGGACCCGGAGAGAGGTAGTCAATAAGGAAAGTTACAACCTTATAGAATGAAACAGAAAATACCATCAGCACAATCAGAACTCCAAATGTCAGCCCTTCCCGCAATAATAGCAACGAATTGAGAATAAGGAATCCAAGTCCCCCGCCACTCGCAATAAATTCAGCGATTACAGCACCAATGATTGCTTGCTGGACTGCAACTTTAATGCCCCCAGCTATATGTGGTAGTGCAGCCCAAAATTTAATTTTACTAATCATTTGCCAACGAGAAGCGTTGAGCACTTCTCCGAGATGTTTGAATTCTTCATTGATTTGGGTAAATCCTGTTAATGTGTTTATCATTACTTGGAAAAATCCAAACCAAGCGACGAATAATCCGATCCCGAGTAACCCTCGACCAAACCAGATAATAAAGAGAGGTGCCATAATAGCATGAGGCACTGAATATGTGAAAACGAGGGCAGGAATTGAAATTTGGCGTACAATAAATGATTCTGCCATAATTATCCCGACCGTTACACCAATAATGACAGATAGGATGAATCCGACAGTTACCTCTGTCGCCGTCGTAATAACCCCAGCGATAAGCTTGTCTTGGAAGCGAAGTGACTGGTGAATCATATAACTGATGCTCGGGAAATAGGCATTTCCACGATATCGAATGAATTCGACATAAATCTTCCAGAGAACAAATAAACCGAGGACTACCAACAGGACTAGTCTATTTCGTGCGAACCAATCCTTTACCCATTTTACTGGGGTGCTGATCTTGAACTGATGTGTTGTTTGTTCTTTTGTAGTCATTGTTTATTCTGGGAAGAGGGCTGCTTCACGCCAATGAATTATTCGATCTTGCATTAGATAGAATAACATGAATACTGATAACGCCACAAGTGCCATGAGACCAATTACACCGAATACTAATGCCATGTCGTAATTCCGCATGGCAAATAAGGCAACGAATCCGACCCCTTCTGTCGCAGCAACAAATTCACCAACAATGGCGCCAACAATCGCAAGCGAGATGCCAACCTTCAACCCATCAAAAATAAAGGGTAAGGCGTTCCAAAGCCGGACATATCGATACTCCTGAAACTTAGTTGCCCCGAGTGCATCTAAGAGATCCTCTAATTCTTCATCAAGATTCCCAAACCCTTCCATCGCATTGACGAGCATCGGGAAAAATGCGATCCACCCTGCGATCAATGCATAGGGTTGAAATCCACCAAGGTAGAAAACGATCAATGGTGCTATCGAGACTCGAGGAACTGTATTTCCAGCAAGCACAAGCGGCATTAGTGCTCGGCGAAGTCGCTCATTTGCTGTTAGTGCGACCGACAATATGAGAGCTAGTATGGCCGCCCCAACATACCCTATTGCTGCTCGACGAAGCGTCGTTAAAAAACTCTGATAAAGTAAGTCTTTATATCGTATCACTACTTCAGCTACATTGATTGGTGAGGGAAGTGCTAATGCACCTACGAGATTGAAAACATCAGCAACTAAATACCAAATAATTATAGTTCCAATAACTCCAAACGAAGAGAGTATCCACTGAGTCAATTTGGATTCTTGCTTCAATGTTATCATAATTGTTCTGTATCGGTAAAGTGACTATATGCGTCACCGACTAGATCGTGATAACTCTCCATTGTTCTCGTTTCATCCGTCCGCGGGCGTTCCAGATCAACATCAATTATTTCCATGATTTGGCCTGGTCGAGAGGAAAGGACGACGACTTTATCAGACAGAAAGACAGCTTCTTCCAAATTGTGGGTGACAAATAAGACTGTCTTTTCCGTTTCCCGCCAGATACGAAGTAATTCTTCATTTAAATGTTCCCGTGTAAAGGCATCCAATGAACCAAATGGCTCATCCATAAGTAACACCGGAGGATCATAGACCAGGCTTCGACAAATAGCGACGCGTTGTTGCATCCCGCCAGAAAGCTCTTGAGGATAAGATTCTTCGAAACCCTCTAATCCAACGAGTTCAATGAGATCCCGCGCCCGTTCTTGATATGTTTCTTTATCTTCTGTGAGTACATCATTTTCTCGAAGAATTTCGATTGGCAACATTACATTTTTCAGCACGGTTCGCCACTCAAGGAGAACGGGTTCTTGGAATACTAGACCAAGTTTATGTCGTTTATGTTGATCACTTCGAACATCAGTTCCATCGACGGTTACAGTACCTTGCGTGGGTTCGAGTAGTCCTGCCGTTAAATGGAGTAATGTTGTTTTACCACAGCCGGAGGGACCCACAAACGTGACGAATTCTCCTTCTTCGACATCAAGATTGATGTCTTTGATTGCCACTACATCTTCGTATTCTTTTCGGATATCTGAATATGAAACTATACTTGATGATTGGGACATCTGGGTAGGGTCTGCATTTTCTCTAACAGTCTGATTTTCTATTGATGAATTACTCATGGTAAACAATTACAAGATTTTCTACAAGATAGAACTTATTCCTTCAAACCAAAAAAATATGGTCAAATATATTGGGGTTTATTGACGATAGCAAACTTGTCAGTAGGGTCTTCTATCGGCTATTCCTCACCATTACCTTCGATTTTGAGTCTAACTAATCAAACTAGTTGTAGATGAATATTCAAATAAATTTATTAAGATATAATCTACAGGAGACACAATATATTGTTCGACGTTCAGGTGAAATGGATCAGATATAGCGGATCTAAAAACCGATCAAATATTTGCATAATTGTTCAGGGAACTCGGTGAAGAAATTAAGGAAAATGATAAATCGGTACCAGGTCACAGTCCTAGCGCTTATTATTGGTATTCTGCTAACAACTATAGCTCCTATACTTGGAATTCCTTTTGAGAGTATAATTTTCAATAATCGATCAACGATCAGAAAAGCAGATACTGATCACGACGGTTTGTCAAATTCATATGAACGACATCATAACCTTAATCCGTATAATCATGACATGGATGGCGATGCCTTGCTTGATGGGTGGGAAGTAAATGAAAAAACACCAACGAATGTTCCATTACCTAACGCTAGTCCCGTACATAAAGACATCTACCTTCATATTTTCGTTACAAATAGCGTACCACCATTGACGGATCACGAAATAGAAGAATTAACTCAAATTTGGATAGAGTTTCCTATTTCAAATCCAAATAACAAATCCGGTATTGATATCCATATTATCAATCAAACTCAAATAGATGCATTACAATACCCGTACGAGAAATTACAACGAAATTATGAATTCTTTGTTTCGGATCGAAAAGAATGTATTTATTATGCAACATTTGTGACGAATATTCCAAAAGATCGATTAGTTTCTGGATTCGCTAAATCTGGAGGTCTTGTATCGATTATTGATGGCTTACCTGGTAGTGAATATGACAAAAAATATCCAATTCGAACTATATTTCTTACCCACGAACTATTGCATAATATTGTTGGGGTGATCGATATTCCCCATATGATAGGTGATAAATTTCATTCATCCAGAGGGTGGTTAGCATATTCATACTTTACTCCGCGGCACTACCAGCTTTCGGAGACCGTAAGTTCTGATATCAACCAGTATGGGTTTGCATTAAATCGTTCAACGACACACAGTTGCTGATTATTTGAAGCTATTAATTTCGACTAGATGCACCTATCAACCGATGAATTTCTTTTCCTATCATTTACTTAATTTGATGTTGACGAACAAATACTGTAATTTACATCCTGGGAACAACGTTATTACAAATATTCTCGCTTAATTACGAATTCCTCCTCAGTGGGCATTCATCCGATTCCTGAATAAGTAACTTCCTCAAAGAGTAATTGTGAATCTCCTAATAGACTACACCCGAGACATTTACCTGTTTCTTTGCAGATGCCGAGTTGCGTTCTGGTCAGCGGGCGCGACGGGATTTGAACCCGCGACAACTTGGTCCGGAACCAAGCACTCTATCCACTGAGCTACGCGCCCTCATGCCACACTCAACGAGATGGAAATAAAACAATTTTGCACTTTCCTCCAGTAATCCTATTGTTAATCATCGATATCTGGATCGACTTCTTGGGGCGTGGGCGGACCGACTGTCTCTTCATCAACAATCGCTTGTTTCCAAGTGCCTCGTGTGAACCAAATCCCGGCCACAATCGCACCAAGGATATTCCCTAAGGCCATGCCTAACCAGATACCGGTCGGGCCCATGAGGAAATAGAAGACGAATAAACTGACAGTGAGGACCCGCCCTACCCATAAGGTAATTATCGAAATGACCATCGCCGTCGTTGTATTACCAGCGCCCCGAAAGGCACCCAAGATAACTTGTAATACACCAATAAAAACAAATTCAATCGAGCGAATGCGGAGATATGTACTGCCAAATGCAATTGTTTCAGCAGCATTTGGAACATCTCCAAGGAAAATACTGACTATTGGCTGGGGTATCGCGGCTGCAATGATTGCAAAAATAAATAAAACACTAACAGAAAATCTGGTAGCTAACCATACTGCCCGTTCAGCTCGTTCAGGCTGATTTGCACCCAGATTTTGACCAACCATCGTATTCGTTGCTCTCCCAAGGCCCATCGCTGGCAAGAAAACAAGCGACACTAACCGATTTCCAAGCCCAAACGCGGCTACCACTGCAGGGGGAAACGTAGTGACTATTGCTGTCAAAGAAATCATCGCCAAAGCACTCGTTGATTGTTCAGCAGCGGATGGCGTTCCGACACGAACGATTTTCCAAATAAAGGATACATCCGGGATAAGATGAGCGAACTCAACATCTGGGCCAACTTGTGCTCCAAACAGCACATATAAGCCTAATATAGTACCGATGCCGCGACTGATTACGGTTGCAATTGCAGCTCCTTCGATTCCAAACCCAGGGATAGGGCCCATCCCAAAGATTAAAATTGGGTCAAGAATGACGTTCAGAAAGACACTCACTGCCATAATCCGCATGGGTGTCCGTGTATTACCATATCCTCGCATCAGTGCCGAAAAGACGAAGAAACCAAAAAGAAAGGGGAGTCCAAGAAAGAAAATACGCATATAATCTGCTGCAAGTGGGAGCACCTCGATAGCTGTTTGTGGATCCGCAGGAAAGAGACTCAACATAGCCCCTGTCGCAAAATGACCGATAATTCCTAACGCAACTGCGAGAATTGTAACAAAGCCTAGTGTCTGGCCGGCTACCTTCCCGGCAGACCCCTCACTCTTGGCGCCCGTATATTGCGCGACAAGAATCGACCCCGCTGTCGTAAATCCTCCACCAACGGAAATTAAAAAGAAAATCAGCGGAAACGCAATACTCATCGCTCCAACAGCATCGGCGGACAATCGGCCAAGCCAGATAGTGTCCGCAATATTATATGCGACTTGTAACAGTTGGATGACGACCATCGGCCAAGCGAGGGCAATCATTGGCCGGACGAGATCACCCGATGTGATATTATTTTCTGTACTGGGCTCTGACACTACCTGTAGCAATGACAGTCAATACTTTGAAGGTATTGAATTACAGTCGAAGATAGTAAAAGGGGGATAATTATGGTGATTCGCCTGTCTCGATAGTGAAATCATCAACCGGATACGCCACACAAGTGAGGCAATACCCCTGTTCTAATTCATCGTCGTTGAGCATTTCATTATTGCTATGGCGGATATAATCCAATGCCTCCCCATCTTCAATATGTGCACCACAGGAGAGGCATTGACCCTCCCGACATGCATAGGGGAGATCCCAGCCCTCGTCTTCCCCGGCTTCGAGGATCGTTTCATTATTAGCAACTTCGATTGTTTCACCTTCTTTTTCGAATTCGATTTCATAATATTCAACTTCATCTTCCGAAATCGATGAAGGGTCAAATCCAGTTTCCTCCGCTTCTTCGCCCTCTTCTAACTCGCCTGACTCACCAGCTTCTTCGATTGCTCCAGCAGCTCCACCACCCCCAATCGACCGATTCATTGGCTCAGGAAAGTCAGTTTCTGGCACGCTTTTGGCCCGTCTTTCAAGAATTTCCTGAGCCAGGTCCTCTGGTACGGTTCGTGATTGGCCCTGTGTATAGTGGACAGCAACCGTAATCAAGGTAATAAAAACAGCGATTCCCACAACAACGAAATCTACCATATCTTGACTATTTGACTAGGATGCATACAAGTATTTTGTTTCTGGTTGCTTTCGTAGCCGAATATCTTCGATAAAGACCCAATTCCGAAGCTAATTGTTGGCAATCATTTATTTGTACTAAGATTGTTTTTCACAGCGAATTCCAGTAATCGGGTTCATTCCCCTCTTTCCATTTTATTGTACAACCGCGGGACGGGTTGAAGTCCTTCGCAATAGAATTGCCACTTAGCGTGGCCTCGATGACTTCCCGCATATCGTGTTGTGTTGGCTCTGCATCAGGATTGAGAGCATCGTCAAGTCGACCGTGATAGACTAAGACAAATTCACTATCATCCTGCTTGAAAAAGTATGGATCGGGCGTACACACTGCCCCATAGGCTTTGGCTATCTCTTGGGTTTCATCGCGAAGATAGGCATCATATTGGACCGTCCCATCCTCAACACGGGCCTTCATTTCCGCAAACGAGTCTTCCGGATAATCATCGGCATCATTTGGATTAATACCAACAACGGCAATGGAATCATATTCATCTGCAAGCTCATTGAGTGTATCAATTTTGGCCTTTGCATAGGGACAGTGATTGCAGGTAAATACGATTAAAATACCTTCATAATCACGGAAATCCGATAATGAATGTGTGTCGCCATCCACACCTGGTAATTCAAAGTCCGGTGCTCGATCGCCTTGGGTCAATTTTTGTACAGATTCGCCTGCCATTATATCTAGATTTTTACTCAACTCAGTTAAATATCAACGAAGAAGAAAGATCACCTCGATATTTAGGTATATTGAGATTGCCATTCACGCAAGAAGGAAAACGAGTAGATATAAACTCACGTAATTCGAGGCGGAGCCCCACCCTCAACGAGTGATCGAGACCATTACAGTAATACAAGGCGAAGGCCCACGACTTTAGTCGTGGGATGAAGCCGACAC
>JBDGRB010000119.1:0-3261 GCA_042218485.1 Halobacteriaceae archaeon
TCGGGTTGGGGATAAGATGGATCTCATGCATGATCCAGCGTGTGAATTAGAGACATTCGCGGATGCGTATCAGTTAGGGAAGGCATGCGATGCGGAAGATTTCTTTTGGTATGAGGATCCATATCGCGATGGAGGGATTTCTCAACACGCCCACCGCAAATTACGACAGAAATTAGAGACTCCCCTCTTGCAAACGGAACATATTCGAGGATTAGAACCACATACTGATTTCGTTGCAAATGAAGCGACAGATTATGTCCGAGCCGATCCTGAATACGATGCTGGCATTACTGGCGCAATGAAAATAGCCCGAGTTGCGGAAGGATTTGGATTAGATGTGGAATTTCATGCACCTGGCCCCGCTCAACGGCATTGTATAGCAGCAACCCGCAATACGAATTATTATGAACTCGCTCTGGTTCATCCAAATTGTCAGAATACCCAACCGCCGATATATAAAGGAGAGTATTCCGATATGATCGACACAATTGATGAGAATGGAACTGTGCCTGTCCCTCAGGATCCGGGTCTTGGCATTGAATATGACTGGGAATATATCGAGAAGAATGCAGTTGGATCCCGAGTGTATGACTGAGAGTCAGCTTATTACCAATCGAGCAATGGTGATTTCATCGAAGTGATTGGGATTGAATCACCCCTGGTTGGTCAAGCCGGAATCGGTCGCCGATCGTCGCAGGCTCAATTATCTTTGGATAGGCATACGATGCTGCATGTTCGGACAGGACTTTTGGATCCGCTCCGACACCTCGCCACATGTCGTAATGGGAGGGAAGCAACCGATGTAATTTGAGTTGATTCGCGGCTTCGATAATCTGATTTTCATCCATATACCATTTTGTCCGCGATACCTCATCCGCTGCTGGCTTATATATATTTCCCACAGATCCAAACGCTAAGACGCCAAGATCAATATCGAATTCACGTCCTGTTTCTTCAAATTCGTCAGCAGGTCGGCTATCCCCGGCGTGGAAAAACGTTCCCGAATCGTGTTCGATAACATATGAAACTGGCTCAATAGCATCCGGATCGTTAGCTCCGCGAGCATGGACTGTGAAATCACCAACAGAAAACGTATCGCTGGCTTCAATAACCCGTTTTTGTTCGTTTGGTACGAGCATTTCACCATCATAGTCAGGATTCTTATAGGCTGCTGATGGTGCATATAGGGTTGCATTGAGGTCATTCACCAATGGTCTATACGAAGGCGGATGCATATGATCGATATGTTCGTGGGTGACGAGGACGGCATCACACAACGATGCATCAGCAGGATTCATTGGAACAGGGATCATTCTAATGGTTCTTGGTGGATTCCCATTTGCGAAATATGGGTCAATATAAATGGTCGTGTTTGGAGACCGGAGGATAAATCCATTGCATCCTAAGTACCAGACTGATACACTTTCCGGTTTCGTCGATTCGACCTCATCTTGGATGAACCAAGTATCCCAATTAGAATGGATCATATGATAGCAATTGGGGGGATTCCCAATAAAATAAACTCCTTGCGTTTTCTCACACCGAAAGACCAGTAAGTAGGGATAATAAAGTAACATATACATGACAGAAGAAATTTTGAATTATATCAATGGCGAGTGGGTCGAATCAGAAACGGGCGATACCATCGCTGTTGAAAACCCATCTGATACATCCGATATTGTTGCGCGTTGCCAGCAGTCAAATCGGGTCGATGCTCAAGATGCGGTACATGCTGCAAATCAGGCCACTGATGAGTGGGGTGCGACACCTGGACCACAACGAGGTAGCTATCTCCGACAAGTTGGTGAAACGTTGGAATCACAGCAGGATGAATTAACGGAGTTGTTATCCCGAGAAGAGGGAAAAACCCTCCGCGAGGCAGGTGGTGAGGTCCAGCGAGCGATAAATATATACTATTATTATGCTGAACAGGCCCGTGATTTTGGTGGCGATGTAAAGCCGGCAAGCGGCGGCGATACCCATCTGTATTCGAAAAAGGTACCCCTTGGGGTAGCAGCATTGATCACTCCATGGAATTATCCGATTGCTATACCGTCATGGAAGATTGCACCTGCGATCGCAGCTGGGAATACCGTGGTTTTCAAACCTGCAACACAGACACCAACGATCGCCAAACGGATCGTTGAAGCCTTTGATGAAGTTGATATCCCCGACGGTGTGATTAATTTTGTGACAGGTCCTGGGAGTGAGGTCGGTGATACTTTTATCACTCACGATGATGTGGATGCTGTATCCTTTACGGGGAGTGCAGAAGTCGGGAATATGGTATATGATCAGGCCACTGAGGATCAGAAACGCGTTCAGTGTGAAATGGGGGGTAAGAATCCAACGATCGTGATGCCGAGTGCCGACATGGAAGATGCAGTTAAAACTGTTGGATATGGTGCCTTTGGTCTTACTGGCCAGGCTTGCACGGCGACCTCACGGGCACTCGTCCACGAGGATATCTATGATGAGTTCCTTGAAGCGATTATAGACTTTGCCGAGGACTTAGATGTTGGACCAAGTCTTGATGGTTCGCATATGGGTCCACACTCCAGTGAGGGAGAATTAGAAGGAACATTAAAGTATGTCGAATTGGGCGAAGAAGAAGGTGCCACCCTTGAAACTGGCGGTGAAAAACTTCAGGATGGCGAATATGAAAATGGCCATTTTGTGAGCCCTGCGGTCTTTACTGACGTAGATCCGGACATGCGTATTGCCCAGGAAGAGATATTTGGTCCGGTATTATGCATGATAGAAATCTCGGACTATGAGGAAGCCGTGGAGATAGCAAACGATGTGAAATATGGATTGTCGGCTAGCATCCTTACGAATGATCTTCGAGAAGCAAATCGATTCAAAGAAGATATCGAAGCCGGTGTTGTCAAGATCAATCAACAGACCACAGGCGTTGAATTACATGTGCCATTTGGCGGGTTTAAACAATCTTCAACGAATACCTATCGAGAACAGGGCGAAGCAGGGCTTGAGTTCTTTACCAGCACCAAAACCGTCTATGAATCATATTAAGATAAAAAAGAACAACCTATATGCCGACTGTTGATTGCGTTCTTGAATAATACAAGTTGGAACACATTTGTGCCTGACTGAAAATATTCCGAAACAGGAAGTACCTTAATATTTTTAACACCTACGGGCTACGTTTCCGTCCGTAAGGAGCGTCCTCCAGGCGCGAATAGGGCAGGTAGTTCAATACGATTTTATCGCTTCAAATAGAAGATCGATAAATCGATCTCG
>JBDGRB010000119.1:3271-7400 GCA_042218485.1 Halobacteriaceae archaeon
GCCGACTGTTGATTTGGTTAATGAATAAAAATACAAGTTAGAGCACATTTCTGATTAACTGAAAACACTCCGAAACAGTAAGTACATTAATATTTTTAACTCCTACAGGCTCCGTCCCCGTCCATACGGAGCGTCCTTCAGGCACGAATAGGGCAGGGTAGTTCAATACGATTTTATCGCTTCAAATAGAAGATCGATAAATCGATCTCGATCTAAATCCACTCCAACATGAGTGTTTGGCTCTCGATCTGTCACTCCAAATTGATCACAAACTGTTTGGCCATCACCATATTTACTGTTCGTTTCCACGACGACATTCATATATTCGGTTTCTACAATTGAGGAATCGATGAGATGGCCGACTGCCACCGCGTCATGAATCGGATACCCTTCCCAGCCGCGGATCTCTTCGGAATATTGTTTCGCATAATCGTGAAGATCGGCTACGATTCGAGCGACTTCAGTCCCATGTTCGCGAAGCCTATCTATTTCTTCCTGTGTACACCGAGACTGGTGTGTGACATCGAGGCCGATCATCGTAACTGGGATATCAGATTTGAATACCAAGCTGGCGGCTTCAGGATCCACATAAATATTAAACTCTGCTGTGGGTGTGATATTACTTTCCTGAACTCCGCCACCCATCAGGACAATCTCTTCGATATTATCAGCTATAGCCGGCTCTCGTCGAAGTGCCATTCCAACGTTTGTCAGTGGCCCTGTCGGCACGAGAGTAATGCCGTCAGTTTCATGGGCCATGTCAATGATCATATCTACGGCATGCTTATCACTCACAGCAATTCCAGGATCGGGGAGAGCAGGCCCGTCAAGCCCTGATTCACCATGCACAAAGTCACCAATAACGAGGTCTCTAAACATCGGATTTGCCATCCCGGCAGCGATTGGTACATCGGTATTTCCTGCAAGTGTCATCACTTGTCTGGCATTCCGAGTCGTTTTGGCGATTGTTTGGTTTCCTGCGACAGTGGTAATTGCCTTGATATTTAGATTGTCGGAAGCGTTCGCTAAAAGAAGTGCTATCGCATCATCGTGTCCTGGATCGCAATCTACTATAATATCGGTATCCATGATGCTCTATATTGAAGTTTCAATTAATAATAAGCTATCGTCTTTCGTTTTTGATTTGGATAGTCACGTTTTCTATACACGAGCGAGGCGAATACCTCGGGGAATGTTTTCGAGGTACTTCACATGTTGGTACAGCGCGGAAGCCCACGAGTAAACTCGTGGGAGGAAGCGCGTCCGCTTAAGTGACTTCGGGGATAGTGTCGGATACGTCCCACAGGCCAAGAAGTGGTCGGGGGGACGGGCTGTCTGTCAGCCAGCCCTGAAGTCGGGGACGTTGAATGAGTCTCTCCGGCTCCCAGTTCGGGAGACCGCCTGAGAAAGCCCCTCGTTAGAAAGCAAGGGGCGTGGTGGCTTTCCACTGTGGAGCGCGAAATTCGGGAGTCCACCGACAAGTCCACCACTGAAGCGGTGGGTAGCTGACAGTGGATTCGAAAGTGCTAACGAAGAAATTCGAAGCAAACCTTCAGCCTTTTATTTGACTCTCGAAAAAGACATATGGAATTCATCTGCTATACCAAGTGTGATCATCCAAATCTATTCCTTAACGAATAAAGCAGATGTCGAAACCATGGTTGAATTGGGCATCGACCATCTTGGTTTTGCAGTCGGCGATCAAGATGTTCCTGCCTGCATATCCGTTTCGAAGGCTCAGGAACTCTTTACGTTAGTTCCAGACAGCCATTCGATAGTCACACTTACAGTTCATACGGATCCGACAGCAATAATTGAGTTTGCATCTATTGTCTCGCCAGATATATTACACATCTGTTCGTCGACCACGGCCGTCAGTATCGATGACCAAGCCTCTATCAAAGAAGCTATTTCAAATGATATCGAAATAATGAAAGCTATTAATGTGATTGGACCTGATTCGATTGAACTCGCCCGCAGTTACGCTGCGGTTAGCGATTATCTTATTCTCGATACAGCCACAGAAGCGGTTTCGGGAGTTGGCGCATCAGGTGAAACACACGATTGGGATATTAGTAAGGAGATCGTTGATGCTGTTGATATACCTGTGATCCTTGCTGGTGGATTGCGTCCAGAAAACGTAGCAAATGCAGTTAAATATGTCCGACCAGCTGGAGTAGACTCATATACGCATACTTCACCTACACCTGAACGGAAGGATTATGATAAGGTAGCAACGTTTGCAGATAGAGCACAACAGGCTGCCAAGTCGATTAACACAACACATGACGGAAAATAACTCTACCCCATCAATTATCACTATCGGGAACGCCTTACTTGATCATAGGTATACACTATCAAATCTTCCGGAACCGGATAGCGGTGCATATATTTTGGATTATACCACGCAACCAGGCGGTGTTGAAATGAATGTAGCGGCCCTCCTGGAAGCATTAGGACACGATACAGGTATCATAACGCAGTTAGGTGACGACGATGACGGCAAACAAGTCAAAGACCATCTCGATGATATGAGAATTGATTGTTCTCGGCTTCGCATTGATACCGATGTCCGAACTATGTATTGTCTCGTATTGATGGATAATTCCGGTCAGCGAATGATTTTAGGTGGAGGTAATTCTCTCGAAGATCTAACCCTAACAGAACCTGATTTCCAATATTTACGGAATGCAAATACAGTCTTTATGTCTGCTTATACACCGTTATCGGTCATCAACTCAATTATTGATCGGGTAACGTGGTGTCCGATTGTCTTTGATCTTGCAGGAAGCTTTGTGGATTTATCTCACCGTGGCTTCACTCGTGATAATGTGAAGGATATCATTAATGCAGTCGATATATTGATCACGAATTATTCTGCTGCCGAATCGTTGCTCGAATCTGATAGCGATCCACATCGTCTTGTTCATGAATTACGGAAAATAGGGGCTTCTGTAGGGGCTATCACATCGGGTAACGAAGGCGCTGTAGTTTTCGACAGATCGCAGACCCTGGATATTCCAGCTCTCTCAGTAGATATTACTGATACAACAGGTGCAGGTGATGCATTTACAGCAGGGTTTATTCATAGCTACGTCATCGAGGACCAATCACTAGAACAATCCGGTCAGTTTGCAACCACGTACGCTGGTCTCAATTGTCAACAGGAAGGTGCACATTCAACTCCTCCTAGTCGTTCTGCTATCGAGGAGACTCAAAATATATATTTCTCATAATACTGTCATGAATCTGCCATTTTCGCAAATTGCCGAAGATTTTCGTCAAGAATAGATTGGAACCGAGAAACATCGATATCAACCGCAACCGAGGCATTGGGTTGCTGTTCTGTAACCCCATATTTATCACACAGGACTGCCCCATATGATGGACCTCCTGTTGTATCAATTTCCAGCGGATAGTGTTCAAAGGAAAGTATATTATTATCAATAATATCTGCGACAACGGCGGCATCGTGGATGGCATAGCCCTCGCCTATACCAAAGTCAGTCACTACGTCTGGATAGTCAAACCAAGCCGCAATATTTTGTAGCGCTGAAGATCCTCTCTTAAATTCTTCAACCATGTCCTGTGAAACCGTGGCCCTATTTGTAACATCGAGGCCGACCATTTTGGGTTCGCCGTCTTGCATTACCCGACTTGCTGCTTCTGGATCGTTACGGAAGTTTGCTTCTGCTGCAGGCGTTGTATTACCTAATGTCATCGCAGCACCGCCCATGACATAAATTTCTTCAACCATTTCTGGCAATGCAGGCTCCTTCGCAATAGCTACCGCAATGTTCGTCAGCGGACCTACTGCAGCAATCGTTAAGTCGGTACCGTGAGTCTGTGCCTGTTCTATAATAAAATCAACTGCATGTGAATCAATCGGTTGCACTGTGGGATCGGGAAATTCCCCTCGCATGCCATCTGGGCCGTGAATACGTTCTGCGGTATCTAATTCATCAACTAATGGCCTCCCACAGCCTTTTGCCACGGGGACTGCTGTTTTATTGACAAATTCCAATATAGATAATGTATTTTGAGTTGTATTCGTAATTGTAGTATTCCCTGCGACTGAGGTTATCCCAACGGTGTTGATATCGGGAGAGGCTAACCCCACGGCCAGCAT
>JBDGRB010000306.1:0-7376 GCA_042218485.1 Halobacteriaceae archaeon
CGGAGAAGCCCTCGAGGACGGCGACACCCAGGTCACGTAACGGGTGACGAACGAGCTCGATGGACCGAAGGTGCACATCAGCGGCACCGACGGGATCGATGGCAAATCGAGTTGTCCTTCGATGCTCTCCTGAATCCCAACCGCCCGCGACCGCCATTCCAAGTGTGGATGGAATCACCCGCTCGGTACGAACTTTCATTGACCCATCCCTCGAAAACCGGCTGATTAGGGGGTACGGGATTATGATCGGCTCCAATCCGAACCGTTCAGAAACGAAGTGGGCCAGTGCGGAAACGGAGTAGCTGCTAACCGGCTCTGACGACCCCGACGCCTTCGGGCGGTCACGCTTGGGGGATTCACCCCCAACCATGACCGAGCACATACCGACTCGATCCTCGGCAGTAACGTTAGAACCAATCGATCCCGCCACCGCGCAGAGACTCTACCTGGACTATAAGGACAGCGAGTACGCTGAAAAGACGGTCCAGGGCCATCGCTATCGCACGAACCATTTCGTCCGATGGTGTGACCAAGAAGGTATTGAGAATCTCAACAACCTCAGCGGCCGTGATCTCCATCAATACAAACTATGGCGAAAAGAGGACGGAAACTTGAACAAGGTCAGTCTGACCACCCAAATGAGTACCATTCGAGTTTTCCTCAAATGGGCGGCAAGCATCGACGCTGTTGACCCGAATCTCTATACGAAAGTCCTCGTTCCCCAAGTTTCTGGAAAGGAAGAGCAACGGGACGAACTCCTTGAAGCGGAACGAGCCAATGAAATTCTTGAGCACCTGTCGGTGTACGAGTATGCCTCATTGAAGCACGTGCTGTTGGCCCATCTGTGGGAAACCGGAATGCGAATAGGTGCGGTAATGGGTCTTGATGTCGGTGATGTAAATTTCGAAGAGAATTATCTCTCCGTTCGACACAGACCCGAGAAGGGGACGCCTCTCAAGAACGGCGAAGGCGGTGAACGTTTAGTTGCTATCTCACCGGATCTAGCGGAATTACTGGACGATCATATCAAGAATGTCCGAGAGTCGATAGTCGATGATGCTGGCAGAAAACCACTGTTCACCTCTCGACAGGGGCGATTGTCGCGCTCGACGATACGTCGATACATGTACATCGTGACGGCACCCTGTTATCTGGACAAGGAATGCCCAGGTCATCAGGAAAGTGATAATGCAAAGTGCCCTGAGGCAACTACCCCACATGCAATTAGGCGAGGTTCGATCACCCACCATCTCTCATCTGATGTCCCAGTACAGGTAGTCGGTGACCGAATGAACGTCAGTCGAAAAGTGCTGGACAAACACTATGATCGTCGTTCCGAGGATGTGAAAGTGGAACAGCGACGAGATTTCCTCAATAATATCTGACTTCTTTTTCCCTGTCTTTGGTCGAAAATTTATTCAATCGATAATCGACTAAGCATTAGTCCTGATCAAGCATCTATTTCCAGTATATGGCTTTGATTCACCTCATCTACTGTCAATAACTTTCTGCTGGATAGAAGGCGGTGATTCAGCAAACGCCTTCCTGAAAACGGGCCGGTATTGGTACCATCAATCCGCAACTGGTAGTTCCACGACGAAGATTGATCCTTTTGATTCGTTATCCTCGACCCAAACATTGCCCCCGAATTGTCGGGTCAATGTGTATACCAGATGAAGGCCAATTCCCGATCCCTCGCTTTCCAATCCTTGCTCACCCTTCCCGAAAATGGTCTCCTTTTGGTCGTCGGGAATCCCAGGCCCGTTATCAGCAATTCGAATTTGAACGTTTGCCTCACTCCGTTCCCCAGTAACACGGATGAGTGGCGTTTGTTCGTCGGTATGCTGAACTGCGTTATTCAGTAAATTCCGGAATATCGACCCGACCATTTCATTCGCTTCGACCTTGACCGACGGGATTTCCCCCTCGATGTGGATATCAGCATTCGGATGCACGTCTTTCGCCTTAGAGACCTCAGTTTGTACTGTGGAGCTGATATCAATCGGATGTAGGTCAGGCTCATCTTCTCCTTGAATCACCTCTATGAATTCACGCGCGATCTCCGTGAGGTCGATTACCTGCTTCGAGGTCTTTTGGACTCTTGCAAGCGCATCTTGCCCGGTTTCATCGACGTGTCCGTCGAGTGTATTGGCCCACCCGTAAATCACGTTCATGTCATTCCGGATGTCGTGTCGGACGATCCGATTGAGCAATTCAAGTTGGTGAGTTGTTTCCTCTAACTCACGGCGGTAGGTTTCCCGCTCTGTTACTTCCGAGAGCGTGACCAGTTTTCCCGTCGGCGTGCCGCTTGTAGAGAATGGATTCTTTGACACCTGGAAATAGCGAGTGTCATCATCTTGCTGCAATTGGATAACTCCGCTCTCATTCAGACGCTCGGAAAGATTGTCATCCAATTCTCCTATAGCCCTACCCGCAGATCCCTTGAGTGATGGGAACACTTCCGTTGCTGACTGATTGTAATCACGAATCCGGTTATCTGGATCAAGGAAAATGGTGGGTTCGTCCCGCTCAGCTGCGAACCTTATCGTCTCAAATTGTCGGAAGTAGACGAACAATGTCCCGACAGCGAATAGTGCGACACCCGGTGGTTCATACATCAATGGAAGCAAGCCAGACACGAATTCGACGGAAACAGTCGCAATAGCTGGGATCGCGGTGAATGAGATAAGAACGAGAAATGGACGAGTATCGCTCCCTGCATAGTAAAACCGCTCCACGAGCATCCAGAATCCGATTCCGACAATGATGTATGACAACCCGAGGGTGACCCAATAAAGAACACCGTGTTCAACAGCCAAGTGAGGAAACGGTTCAGTGGCCCACGACGTTGTGAAGAAGAGGTGATGAAACGGATTCAAGAGCTTTAGTAGAATAAACGCAATGAATACGCTGAGGATGGTTTTACGGAAGGGTGCAAGTCGAGGTGGCCGACCCGTATACGCAGCACTGAAGTACAACCAGGCACCGACCGCGACGAACGCGAAGATAAACCCGATGGTGTAAGAAGCGATCTTGAGGGTTCGAGTGGGAAGTACGAGATACCCTACGTATCCAAGTGACCACAAACCGACAGAGAACAGAAATACCACAAATCCTTCTCTCGTCCCCTGGTGTTGGATCGTTCGCGCCTTCGGAATACTCGCAAAAACAGCTACTGCAGACGCACCGAATATGATAACGTACGATAAGAAAAGCAGATTCATCTATGCTTCATCTCCCACTGATGGACTTTCACAGTTTACAATAAGAGCGTGAATTATTGCTCTTTCGTCTTTGATACCTCTCTGGTTCCAGACATCTCCGATGGAAATGATAGCTTTACGTCGAATCACATGCCTCGGTTTGAATACCCCTAGAATGGTTTCCGCGGGAAATACCACTCGCTCAGCGAGATACTGATTGATTTTACCCATATCCTGAGGAAGGCGGCTCTTGATCCAATCCTGACCACCCATCGATAATGCATGCGGGTACAGTACGAGTTCGATGAAGTCCCGAACTCTACTCATATCCCGAAAGTTATCGATCAATCGCTCAAATACAGTTCCAGCTGAACCCCGCAATTCACTCATCGCTATTTTCATTTAATGGTCGCTGAAGACTTACGGTAACGATATTGCTCTCATCATCGGTAACCTCAAAATCGAACGTTCCATCACTTTTATCAACAATTAACTGGACTAGCCACAGACCCATGCCCGAGTGATGGATGAGTGGGCTCAATTCAGTCTCATCCGCCAGTAGTTTCCGCTCCGATTCTGGGATTGGTGGCCCATCGTCTTCAATCGCTACAGATACGGCGTCTTCACTGCGGCGCAATCGAACTTGAATTGTAGGCGATTGTGAGTCCGAGTGGATTATAGCATTCTCCAGTAACTCTTCCAGAGCACGGCTGAACCTGAGATTGGCGCGAGCATGGACCTTCGTCGGGCCTTTCACCGATATTTCGGCATGAGGATGGTTAGTCACAACACTGTCGACGGCTTCTTCAACGGTAGCTCGGATATCGAAGGTCTCTCTTGGCGGTGTATCAGTGAGGAATTTGGTGATTTCTCGTTCCTTATCTACCGTTTGTCTGAGGTCCGTTGCGGTCTCCTGAGCCGTTTCAAGATATGACTTGATATCGGGTCCGCCAGTTTCTGCAGCTAGATCCAGGTTCCCCTCGATCACATTCATGTCATTATGGAATTTGTGCTGCAAGACCCGGTCGAATATCTTGAGTTGCTTCAGTCGTTCCTGGCGATCAGATACGTCGCGGATGACACCGATAAATCCCGTGATTTCGTCGTCTGCATCTTTGAGGTAGAATACGTTCGTTTCACCCGGGAATACCTGTCCTGATTTCGTCTGATAATTAATCGTATACGTAAATGTGGGGTCATCCATGTGTGCTCGAATCTCATCACCCATTTCCTCGAATTCTTCTTTCGATTCATAGACAAAACTCGTCGGTTTGCCCTTAATCTCGTCTAACTCGTATCCGAATTGCTCGGTAAACCCGGGGTTGCAGTTGATGATGCGACGATCAGTATCAGCAACCAAGATCGCATCTTGAATGCTGTTGAATAGTGATTCGTACCGTTCTTTTGAGTCTCGCAACTCACGCTCTAGTTGTTTCTGCTCCGAGATGTCCGTGATGAACCCCTCTAGCTTCGGGGAGTCACTCCTGACCGGTGAAACGACTCTGCCTCGCTCCCAGACCCACCGCGTTTCGTTATCGGCTGTTTGGATTCTGTATGTCAGCTCAAATGGCTCATCCGCCTGGACTTTTTCTTGAACTGACTGCCACACCCTTTCTCGATCTTCTGGATGGATGATGTCCTCGCCCCAACTCACCTCATCCGCTTCGATTCGTGCTGATGGATACCCAGTCAACTCCTCACTCCGCCCCCGAACCATTTCCATAGGCCATCCGCGTTCGTTTGCACAACGATACACGATCCCCGGTAAATTACTTATTAACGTCTGTAAGTGGCGTTCACGTTGCTTCCTTTCCGTCACATCCCGCATGGATGCCCCCACGCCCTGAATCGATCCATCACCCCCTCGGATTGGGAATATATTGGCGTCAAGTATTCGTTCACCCCGCTCAGGATGCTCCCTTGTGACCTCTATTTGCTGCCGCTCGCCATCCATAGCTGCTCTGACAACAGGTTCGACCTCAGCAAATCTATCCGGCCCAAGAACGTCCTGAAGGGAGCGGTTTTCCACCGGCTCTCCAAGTAGGTTATGATACTCAAGGTATGCTTCGTTGGCGAACAAAAACTCCCAATCCATGTCAATGGCTGCCAGGAGTTCGCTTGAAGCCTCTACTGCTTGCCGGAACTCTCGTAATTTCTGCCGCTCTTCTTTTCGTTGCGTGATATCCTGTTGAATCGCAACATACCCCTCGATATCTCCGTTTGGGTTAGTGACGGGGGCAATCGTCTGTTCTGCCACATAATTCTCACCGGATTTCCGTCGATTGATTACCTCTTCTTCCCAAACCTCACCTGCGGTAACAGTGTTCCAGAGGTCTTCGAAGTATTCATCCGGCATTTCACCGGAGTTCAGGATTCGTGGATTCCTACCGACGGCTTCTTCTTGGGAATACCCCGTGATTTCCTCGAATGCAGGGTTGACGTATTCGATGTTGCCCTCAGTGTCTGTAATATAGATCGCAACCCCCGCTGAGAAAACGGCTCGGTGCATCCGCTGGTATTCACTCTGCAGAGACTGTGACTGCCGTCGCCTGGCAAGCAGATTCTCGATACGCCGATCAAGGACTGGCTTCCCGACTGGCGCGTGAATGAGTTCATCAACCAAAACCACATCGCCTGCCTGCGTTTCGAAGTCATCAATGTCAAGCGGAGTGGATTCACGTTGGATCAGTAGTGAGGGCAAAAACACCGGATTGGCACGCTGCTTTCGGTCAACTAACGCTTCAAAATACTGGGGCAGCACCTGCCCATCGATGATATAGCAATCTGCCGACTCCAATTCAGGGCTAGTGATAACCTCATAGTTATCGTTTAGTAGTTGAGTAAGTGCCACCTCGTCCCCTTCCTCTTCTACTACAAGCTGTATCTTCGCCGAATTCCCACGTCGGTTTCCAGCATCTCCACGCATGGTCTACCTATTCCCGCGATTTCGGTGGTGAGTCATTGGTTACGGCTCACGTTGACAGGTTGGCCATGCAGGACTCCCTGGACATTATCGAATGGATCGCCGATGACAACACCTTCGTTCTCTTTAATCGAGAACCTGTGGAAGCGATTATCGAAACCCCCTAATCGCTTTTTGAGCACGCCAATACTTCGAGTTAGTTCTCCTGCCAACTCCATATATGAAAGGAAGAGAATATTATCCGCGAGGTAACTGGTGTTTTCACTTGTGGGGCTATGACTACCGGTCAATTGTTCGTTTTCATCGGTAATTACCACAGAGACACCATGGTTTTTGAGTTCGCGTGTGAGAGCGTGTAACCGCCGAACCAACCGCTGGGCATCGCCCTGAAGGGAAATTTTGAATCCCGATAACCCATCAATCAGTACCATATCTGCGTTCATTTCCGACACGTCTTCAAGGACGATTGTCACGAATTCCTCTGCAGACAGGACCAATGGTTCGATTTCTTTGAGGCGGAGTTCACCCCGTTCAACATAGTCAGACACAGGAATGCCGAGATTATCTGAGCGGTGGCTGAATTGATCGGTCGATTCTTCGAATAAATAACCAATTGCCGTCCCATTACTCTTCACAGCTCCCTCAAGTAGGTGCGCCCCAAGAGTGGATTTCCCGATCCCAGTCGGCCCGCTTACAAATGTCACGGAACCGCGTTCGAATCCACCATCAAGCAACGCGTCTAGTTCTTCGTGCCCCGTCGGGATGACTTGCGGATCAAAAATCCGATCTTCATGGTCAGGTATCAGCTGTGGGAACACTTCGATGCCTTGGTCTCGGATTTCTAATCCATGAGTCCCGGCTCGCTGTCCGATCCCTCGGTGTTTTTGGATCGCTATTCTTCTCTCGCTTTCCTCAAGATATAGGTTGATGATTCCATCGCTCAGGGACGCAATATCGGTTTGCACTGCGATAGATTGGTCTGGTCCTTGTGGAATGGTCCGTGTAACTACTATCGTGATATCTCGATCCTTCAGGAAACGAATGAACGATTGTAACCGTTTTCTGTACTGGTATTCATCCCGTTCAACATATTGTAGTTGAGTGATGGGATCGAGTAAGACGCGTGATGGGTCCGCTTCTTCGATTACACCACGGATATCCTCGGTAAACCGCTCTGATTCAACGTCAGTCGTTTCAACAAGCTCGTATGAGATGTCCTCGGCGAAGAAGTCGGTGCCAGGGCCGATATC